>NZ_JBVJYM010000008.1:0-251311 GCF_055600495.1 Streptomyces sp. NPDC038213 | reverse complement strand
GCAGGGGGGACCCTGTGGGAGAGTAGGACGCCGCCGAACAATCATTGTGGGAAAGCCCCGCACCTTCTGGTGCGGGGCTTTTCTGCGTTTAGGGTGGTGTGGAGAGAGTGCGGGGCCCCGGGAGGGGCCCCTTTTTTGTTGTCCGGGTGAGTCAGAGACGGCCGGCGGATTTGAGGGAGAGGTAGGCGTCGGCCAGGGCGGGGGCGAGTTCCTCGGGGGTGGCGTCGACGACGGTGACTCCGCGGCGGGCCAGCTGGTCGGCCGTACGGCGGCGCTGTTCCTGGGCCTGGGCGCCCGCTGCGGCCTCGTACACCTCCTCCACGCTGCCGCGGGAGGCGGCCATGGCGGCGATGCGGGGGTCGGCCACGGAGGCCAGGACGACGGTGTGCCGCTGCGTGAGCCTGCCGAGGACCGGGAGCAGGCCCTCCTCGACGGGGGCGGCGTCCAGGCTGGTCAGAAGGACGATGAGGGAGCGGCGGGGGGCCGTCGTGAGGATCGTGGAGACCATCGTGCGGGCGTCCGTCTCGACGAGCTCCGGCTCCAGGGTGGCCATGGCCGACACCAGCGCGGGCAGGAGGTCGCGGGCGGCGCTGCCCTGGACCAAGGCGCGGGTGCGGCGGTCGTGGGCCAGCAGGTCCACGCGGTCGCCGGCCCGGGAGGCCAGGGCCGCCAGCAGGAGGGCCGCGTCCATGGCGGAGTCGAGGCGCGGGGCGTCGCCCACGCGGCCGGCCGAGGTGCGGCCGGTGTCGAGGCAGATCAGGATGTGCCGGTCCCGCTCGGGGCGCCAGGTGCGGACGGCGAGCCTGTGCTGCCGGGCGGTGGCGCGCCAGTCGATGGAGCGGGTGTCGTCACCGGGGACGTAGTCGCGCAGGCTGTCGAACTCGGTGCCCTCGCCGCGGGTCAGGACGCTCGTACGGCCGTCCAGTTCGCGCAGGCGCGCGAGCTTGCCGGGGAGGTGCTTGCGGCTGGTGAAGGCGGGCAGGACGCGGACTGTCCAGGGGACCTCGTGGCTGCCCTGGCGGGCGAGCAGGCCCAGGGGGCCGTACGAGCGGACGGTGACGCGGGCCGCCTGCCGGTCGCCGCGGCGGGTGGGGTGCAGCCGGGTGGTGATCCGGCGGCGTTCCCCCGGGGGGACCGTCAGGCGGTGCCGGGAGGCCTCGACCGCGGTGCCGGGGAGATAGCTGCTCGGGGGCCATGCGTCGCGGATGCGGGCGCGCAGCGGCCGGGTGCCGGGATTGGTGACGGTCAGGTGCACGTCGGCGCTCTCGCCCAGGCGTACGGAGGTGTCCCCGGAGCGGGCCAGGCCCAGGCTGCGGACGGGGGCGGCGAGGGCGTAGTCGCAGGCGCAGGCCAGGGCCAGCGGGCCGTTGACGGCGAGGAGGCCCGTCCAGCTGGGCTCCAGCAGGCCGACGGGGAGGGTGCCGAGGGCCGCGAGGAGGGCGGCGCGTCCGGTGAGGGCCATCAGCGGGGAACGGGGACGCGGGCCAGGACCGCGCTGATGACCGAGTCCGCCGTGACCCCTTCCATCTCGGCCTCGGGGCGCAGCTGGACGCGGTGGCGCAGGGTCGGCAGGGCCAGGGCCTTCACGTCGTCGGGGATGACGTAGTCGCGGCCGGTCAGCCAGGCCCAGGCGCGGGCGGCGGACAGGAGGGCGGTGGCCCCGCGGGGGGAGACGCCGAGGGTCAGGGAGGGGGATTCGCGGGTGGCGCGGCACAGGTCGACGACGTAGCCGGTGATCTCGGGGGAGACGGCGGTCTCGGCCACGGCCCTGCGGGCGGCCTCGAGGTCGGCGGGGCCGGCGACGGGGCGTACCCCGGCGGCGCGCAGGTCGCGGGGGTCGAAGCCGGCGGCGTGCCGGGCGAGGACGTCGATCTCGTCCTCGCGGGAGGGCAGCGGGACGGTGAGCTTCAGGAGGAAGCGGTCGAGCTGGGCCTCGGGGAGGGGGTAGGTGCCCTCGTACTCGACGGGGTTCTGCGTGGCCGCGACGAGGAAGGGGTCGGGGAGAGCGCGGGGCGTGCCGTCGACGGTGACCTGGCGCTCCTCCATGGCCTCCAGGAGGGAGGACTGGGTCTTGGGGGGAGTGCGGTTGATCTCGTCGGCCAGGAGGAGGTTCGTGAAGACCGGGCCCTCCTGGAAGGAGAACTCGGCCGTGCGGGCGTCGTAGACGAGGGAGCCCGTGACATCGCTGGGCATCAGGTCCGGGGTGAACTGGACGCGCTTGGTGTCGAGGTCGAGGGCGGCGGCGAGGGCGCGGACCAGGAGGGTCTTCGCGACTCCGGGGACGCCTTCGAGGAGGACGTGGCCGCGGCAGAGCAGGGCGACGACGAGCCCGGTGACGGCGGGGTCCTGGCCGACGACGGCCTTGCCGATCTCGGCGCGGAGGGCCTCCAGGGAGGCGCGGGCGCGGTCCGCGCCGGCTGCCTGGGCCTGGGGTTCGGGCTGGGCCGTCATGGGGTACGGACCTCTCTTTCGAGGGCGTCGAGGCGGTCGGCGAGCGCGACGAGGGCCGCGTCGTCGGGGGGCGGGGGGCCGAAGAGGAGGGCCGCCGGGTCTCCGGCGGGGCCGGGCGCGGGGAGGACGGGCAGCAGGGAGGCCGGGTCGTGGGCCTGGGCCGCGGGGACGCCGAGCAGGGCGGCGATCCGGGTGCGGGCCGCCGTACGCAGGACCGCGGAGGCGCGGTCGCGGGCGTCGGCCGCGCGGTAGAGGCGGGCGCGGCCCTCGGTTGCCTCGGCGGCGCGCACGGTCACGGGGAGCCGTTCGGTGACCAGGGGGCCGAGGCGGCGGGCGCGCCACAGGGCGGCCAGGAGGGCGGCGACGGCCAGCTGGAGCAGGGCCCAGGACCAGCCCTCGGGGATCAGGCCGAGGAAGGAGCCCGCCGTCTCGCCCTCCGGCGCGGGGCCGTCCCCGGCGAGGGCGGGGTCGCTGAGGGAGGGGAGGTACCAGACCAGGTCGGGGCGGGTGCCGAGGAGCTGGAGGGCGAGGGAGGCGTTGCCCTCCTCGGCGAGGTGCTCGTTGAAGAGGGGGGCGGGGGAGCCGAGGAGGACGGTGTCGCCGGTGCCCGCGCCCGCGAGGGAGAGCAGGGTGGGGAGGCCGCCGGCGGGGTAGCAGCCGGTGGCTCCGGGGAGGGTGGTGGCGTAGCGCAGGCCGCCGCCGGTTGCGGCGCTGCCGGCCGTACGGGCCGCGGGGAGGGGGCAGCCGGGGGCGGGGGCGTCCTCGTCGTCCCCGGCGGGCGGGCGGGCCTCGACGCCGGGGGTCAGCGGGGCGAGGGCGGCGGGGCCGGGGGCCAGCAGGACCGTGCGGCCGCGGGAGAGGTCCATCGCCGTCTTGAGGGAGGCGAGGCGGGTGGGGCCGAGGAGGTCGGGGTCGGTGACCAGGAGGGTGGTGCCGGGGGCCGCGGCGAGGCTGGCCTCGGCGGCCGTGGTGACGACCCGGGAGGCCACCCCGTGCCGGGTCAGGAGCTCGGCGAGGGCGCGGGAGCCCTGGGGGTCGGCCGAGCGGGGGTCGAGGCGGCCGTGGCGGTCGCCGGAGTTGAGGACGGCCAGGAGCAGGCCGGCGAGGAGGACCAGGGCCAGGGCCAGCACCGGTCCGCGGGAGCCCTGCCAGATGCGGCGGGCGCCGGGGGAGGCGGAGGTGGGGGCGGGCGCGGCCGCGCGGGGGGTCACGGGCGGGGTCACGGGCGGGGTCCCGGGGTGGGGAGGAGGGGGGTGCGGTCGAGGGTGGAGTCGAGGGTGCGCAGGCGGGCGTAGGAGTCGGGGCCGGCGGTGCGGCCGCCGTAGGTGACCTCGTCGAACTCGCGGGCCGCCGCGTACAGCTCCTCGGCGCGAGCGGGCAGGGCGCGGGCGGCCTCGGCGGCGGCCTCGTCGGCGGTGCGGCCGGGGCGCGGGTCGAGGAGGGTGCGTTCCTCCAGGGCGCGGACCAGGGCGCGCATCCGCTCCTGTACGGCTTCGGTCCAGCGGCCTGCGGCGGCGTGGGCCTCGGCGGCTGTGCGGTGCTCGGCGGCCGTGCGGGGGCGGTCGGTGAAGAGGCGCTCGGCTGCGGCGGCGGTCCGGCGGGGGGTGCCGAGCCGCCACCACAGGGCGGCGGCGAGGAGGACGGCCACGAGGAGGATGGCGACGAGGCCCGCGGTGCCCCCGGGGGAGACCGAGGAGGCGGCGCCGAGGAGGTCGCCCACCCAGTCCCAGAAGGCGTTGAGGGCCCGCCGGACCAGGCTGGGGTCGTTCTCGTGGTAGATCGGCTTGGACAGTTCGCGCTCGGCCTCCTCGCGGGCGGGCAGGCGCGGTGTCGTCACCGGTGGTTCGGCGGCGTACGGGCGCAGCAGAGCCGCCGTACGCGCCGTCAGTCCCCCCGTGGCCGTCATGGCATCAGGTCCCGGTGTCCGGCCGGGCCGGGTCGCCGTAGTCCTGGAGGCCGGCCGCGCGGGCGAGTTCGAGGTCGAGGGCCTCGCGGCGGATGCGCTGGTCGATGTAGAGGAGGACGTTCACACCCGCGTTGATCGGCAGGGTGATGGTCAGGGCGATGACCGCGCCGATGGCCGAGACGATCAGGAAGCCCCAGCCGAGGCCGGTGCCGGCGGTGCCGCTCATGAACCCGCTGACGCCGCCGTCGGTGAACATCATCGCCAGGACCGTGAACGGCAGGACGATGATGCCGGCGACGATGCCGGTGAGGATCTGGGTGAGCAGGCCGATGCCGAAGACCCGCCACCAGGAGCCGCGGACCAGCTTCGCTGAGCGGCCGAGGGCCTTGCCGACGGTCTGCTTCTCCAGCATGAGCGCGGGGGAGGCGAGGGCGAAGCGGGCCCACAGCCAGGCGCAGACGCCGACGGCCGCCAGCAGGCCGACGACCAGGAGGGCCGCGTTGCCCGCGAGGGCGCCGGGCAGGACGCCCGCCGTGAGGATGCCCAGGAACATCGCGGTGAGCGTGACGGTGAGCCCCGCCAGGCGCAGGAGCTGCGGGCGGGCCTCCCGCCACACCTCGCCGACGGACGAGGGGCGGCCGAGGACGGCGCGGCTGAAGACCATGGTCAGCGGGGCCGTGGCGATGATCGTGCCGATCAGGGTGATCACCTGGGCCGTGCCGCTGGCGGCGAGGCTGGTGGTCAGGGAGTCGGCGAGGGCGTCCAGGTCGGCCGGGTCCTCGGGCGTGGTGCCGAGGTCGGGGAAGGCCAGGCCCTGGACCAGGGTGATGGCCAGCTGGACCACCACGGCGAAGGCCAGGGTGATGCCGAGGACCGTGCGCCAGTGCCGGCGCATGGTGGTGACGGCGCCGTCGAGGATCTCGCCGACGGCCAGGGGGCGCAGCGGGATCACGCCGGGCTTGGCGGCGGGGGGAGTGCCCCAGGCGCCGCCCCAGCCGGGCTGGGCTCCCTGCTGGCCGCCGTACGGGCCGCCCTGGGGCGTACCGGGGCCGGTCCGGGGGCTGCCCCAGCCGGTGCCGGGCTGCGGGGCGGGTCCTCCGGGTGCGGGGGCTCCGGATGCGGTTCCTCCCGGTGCGGGGGCGCTCCACTGGCCCGCGGGGGGCTGCTCCTTGGACCACTTCGAGCCGGCGGCGGGCGGGCCGGCGGGGTCTGCGGGAGGCGTCCCTTCGGCGCCCTCGGGCGCGGCCGCATCGGGCCGGTCGCCTTCGGAGGGGGAGGATCCGGGCGAAGCCCAGCCCGGAGAGTCGTTCATCGTCGCTCCTTCACGTGCCCGTACGGGGGCGGGGCGCTGGTCGGCTGCCATCGTGCCATGCGCGCCGCGCGTGCGGACCGGCCCCTGCGGCACCGTTCGTCACCCTGTTCCTCCGGGCACCTTCTCTTGTCTCCGGTCGACGGGGCAGACTGAGTCCCTGATCTCCCCGGGACGGGTCCGGGGGAGCCCGGCCGGAAGCCCCGGCCGTCCCGCTGTGTGAATGCTCACCGCCAGGTAACGATTAGCTAATGGGATGATGTCAACCATGAAGGGACGCGTCCTTGTCGTCGACGACGACACCGCGCTGGCCGAGATGCTCGGCATTGTGCTGCGGGGAGAAGGTTTCGAGCCGTCGTTCGTCGCTGACGGCGACAAGGCACTGGCGGCATTCCGCGAGGCCAAGCCCGACCTGGTGCTGCTTGACCTCATGCTGCCCGGACGGGACGGCATAGAGGTCTGCCGGCTGATCCGGGCGGAGTCCGGGGTGCCGATCGTGATGCTCACGGCCAAGAGCGACACCGTCGATGTCGTGGTGGGCCTGGAGTCCGGGGCCGACGACTACATCGTCAAGCCGTTCAAGCCCAAGGAGCTGGTCGCCCGCATCCGCGCCCGGCTGCGCCGCTCCGAGGAGCCGGCGCCCGAGCAGCTGACCATCGGTGACCTGGTCATCGACGTGGCCGGGCACTCCGTCAAGCGGGACGGGGCGGCCATCGCGCTGACCCCGCTGGAGTTCGACCTGCTGGTCGCGCTCGCCCGCAAGCCCTGGCAGGTCTTCACCCGCGAGGTGCTGCTGGAGCAGGTCTGGGGCTACCGGCACGCGGCGGACACCCGCCTGGTCAACGTGCACGTGCAGCGGCTGCGCTCCAAGGTCGAGAAGGACCCCGAGCGCCCCGAGATCGTCGTGACGGTCCGCGGCGTCGGCTACAAGGCCGGACCGAGCTGACATGCCCTCCGGCAGGACCCTGCGGGGCGGCCGGCTGCTCCGCGACGGAGCACCCGGCGGCCCCGTGCTGCGGCTCTTCGTACGGCTGGTGCGGCGCCCGCTGCTGCCCGCCGTACGCCTGTGGCGCCGCAACATCCAGCTCAGGGTGGTCGCGGGCACGCTCCTGATGTCGCTCGGCGTGGTCCTGCTGCTCGGCTTCGTCGTCATCGGGCAGGTCAGCAACGGCCTGCTGGCGGCGAAGGAGGAGGCCGCGCGCAGCCAGGCGGGCGGCGGGTTCGCGGTCGCACAGGAGAAGGCCAACACCCCTCCGGTCGGCGCCGGGCAGGACGGCGTCACCGCCGACGGCAAGGCCGGGCGCAACGCCACCGCGTGGATGAACGACCTCGTGGAGGCCCTGTCCAGCGGCGGCCAGTCCGCCTTCGACGTGGTCGCGCTCGGTGCGGGTACGGGCGACACCCGCGGCGGGGTGCGCGGAGCGCGTGCTTCCGGCGGGGTGGATCCGGCCGCGAGCATCCCGACGGCGCTGCGCAAGGACGTGGACGCCGGAACCGGCGCGTACCAGACCTTCTCGACGATCCGCTACAGCGAGGGCGAGGGGCGCGACGGCGAGCCCGCGCTGGTCGTCGGCAAGCAGCTGACGGACATCAACGGCGACCCGTACCACCTGTACTACCTCTTCCCGCTGACGCAGGAGGAGGAGTCGCTGACCCTCGTCAAGGGCACTCTGGCGACGGCCGGGCTGTTCGTGGTCGTGCTGCTCGGTGCGATCGCGTGGTTCGTCGTACGGCAGGTCGTGACCCCCGTGCGGATGGCGGCCGGGATCGCCGAGCGGCTGTCGGCGGGGCGGCTGCAGGAGCGGATGAAGGTCACCGGCGAGGACGACATCGCGCGCCTCGGCGAGGCCTTCAACAAGATGGCGTCGAACCTGCACACCAAGATCCAGCAGCTGGAGGACCTGTCGCGGATGCAGCGGCGGTTCGTCTCCGACGTCTCGCACGAGCTGCGCACCCCGCTGACGACCGTGCGGATGGCGGCGGACGTCATCCACGATTCCAAGGACGACTTCGACCCGGTGACCGCGCGCTCCGCCGAGCTGCTCGTGGGGCAGCTGGACCGCTTCGAGTCCCTGCTGGCGGACCTGCTGGAGATCAGCCGGTTCGACGCGGGGGCGGCGGCGCTGGAGGCGGAGCCGATCGACCTGCGGGACGTCGTACGGCGGGTCATCGACGGCGCCGAGCCGCTGGCCGAGCGCAAGGGCACCCGGATCCGGGTGCTGGGCGACGCGCAGCCGGTGGTGGCCGAGGCGGACGCCCGGCGGGTCGAACGCGTGCTGCGCAACCTCGTGGTCAACGCCGTCGAGCACGGCGAGGGCCGGGACGTGGTGGTCCGGCTGGCTTCGGCCGGCGGGGCCGTGGCCGTGGCCGTGCGCGACTACGGCGTGGGGCTCAAGCCGGGCGAGGCGACCCGGGTCTTCAACCGGTTCTGGCGGGCCGATCCGGCGCGTGCCCGGACCACGGGCGGTACGGGCCTGGGCCTGTCCATCGCCGTCGAGGACGCCCGGCTGCACGGCGGCTGGCTGCAGGCCTGGGGCGAGCCGGGCGGCGGTTCGCAGTTCCGCCTGACCCTGCCGCGTACGGCCGACGAGCCGCTGCGCGGGTCCCCGATCCCGCTGGAGCCCGAGGACTCCCGGGCCGCGCGGGCGCGCGCCGAGGCGCAGGCCGCGGCTGCGGCCGGGGCGGCCGCGGGCCGGGGCGGCGGGCTGCCGAACCAGCACGGCGGCGAGCGCGGGGCGGCGGGGATCGACCCGATACCCGCGCGCGCTGTGGCTGCGGCCGCGGTGCCGGCCGATCCGACGGCGCTGCCGGGGAGCGGGGCGCGAGTGGTGGCGCGGGCGGCCCATGGGGCTACTGCGGTGGGTGCGGGGGTTGCCGGGACTGCTGCGGCTGGTGGGTCTGATAGTGGCTCTGGGGCTGCGGGTGCTGGTGGTGGCCCCGGTCTTGACGACGGGGCCGGGGCGAGGCGGGAAGACCGGGAGGGGCAGGCAGGTGGACGCTGAGGTCGAGGGCGGGGCCGGGCCCCGTACGCGTACCCGTACCGGCGGCGGTCTGCGGACCGGCGGCCGGACGGTGCGCGGCTCGGTGGTCTTCGGGTGCGGTGCGGTCCTGCTGGCCGGCTGCGCGTCCATGCCCGGGAGCGGGGAGATCCGCCCGGTGGACGTTTCGCGCGGGGTGGACTCGCAGATGCGCGTGTACGCCGTACCGCCGCCGGACAACGCCAAGCCGGAGCAGATCGTCAACGGCTTCCTGGAGGCCATGACGAGCGACGACCCCCAGCTGGCCACGGCCCGCCAGTACCTGACCGAGGAAGCGGCGAAGAAGTGGAATCCGGGCGCGGGGATCGCGGTGCTGTCCTCCGGGCCCAGCAGGTACGAGATCCCGGCGGCGCGCGGGCCCGAGAAGGAGCCGCTGGGCCGCAAGTTCCGGCTGACCGGAACCCGCCTCGCGACGGTCGACGGGCGCAGCGCCTACCAGCCGGAGACCGGGAACGGGCGCTACGAGGCGGACCTGCACCTCGTCAAGAAGGACGAGCAGTGGCGCATCGCGGTGCTCCCGGACGGCCTCGCGCTCGGCAAGTCCGACTTCCAGCGCATCTTCAAGTCGGTCAACAAGTACTACTTCGCCTCCGGGATGCTCGTCGCCGATCCGGTGTACGTGCGCCAGCGCCAGGACCCGGTGTCGCGGATGGACCCGATGACGCAGACGGTCAGCTCCCTGCTGACCGGTCCCTCCTCCTGGCTGGACCCCGTGGTCACGTCGAGCTTCCCGACCGGGACGGCCCTGAAGAAGGGCACCCGGACGCTGACGTACGACGACAAGAACACCCTGAAGGTGCCGCTCAACGGCAAGGTCGAGAACGTCGCCTCGAAGCAGTGCCAGAAGATGGGCACGCAACTGCTCTACACGGCGCGGGACCTGACCTCCTCGCGGGTGGACCGGGTCGAGGTGCTGCGCGAGGGCGGTACGCCGCTGTGCACGGTGGACCTGACGTCCGTACAGACCAAGCACATCTCCAGCACCACGCAGCACCAGTACTACGTGGACGAGGAGCACCGCCTCGTACAGATGCAGCTCGACGCGGTCGGCGCCGAGGGCGGCGACAGCGAGGAGCCGCCGCGGGGGGCCGAGCAGGTACCGGGGCAGCTGGTGGGCTCCGGGCTGAAGGTCGGCACGGCCGCGGTGACGCACGACGAGCGGCGTACGGCGGTGGTGACGGAGAACGGCCACGAGCTGTACGTCCTGTCCCTGACCACGGGCGGGCCCCTGGGCAAGCCCGCGCTGAAGAGCCCCTCGAACTCGCTGACGGCGCCGAGCTGGGACGGGCTGGGCGACCTCTGGGTGGCCGAGCGCAATCCCGCCGACCCCGCCCTGTGGCTGCTGCCGGGGGGTACCGGCACCCCGCGCAAGGTCGAGGTGGCGGGTCTGGACGGTGGGCGGATCGATGCGCTGCGGGTGTCCGCGGACGGCGTGCGGATCGCCCTGCTGGTCGAGAAGGGCGGGCGCAAGACCCTGCACATCGGGCGGATCGAGCGTCCGGAGACCAAGGGCGAGGAAGGGGTGGTGTCGGTGCGCGAACTGCGTCCCGCCGCCCCGCAGATGGAGCAGGTCACGGCGATGTCGTGGGCCTCGCGGGGCCGGCTGCTGGTGGTCGGCCGGGAGGCCGGCGGGCTGGTGCAGGCCCGGTACATGCAGGCCGACGGGTCGGTCGTGGTGTCCGGGAGCCTGGCGGGTGCGGCGGGCGTGAGCGCGATCGCGGCCTCCGAGGACGAGCGGCTGCCGGTGGTGGCCTTCTCCGACGAGGACGGGGTGGTATGGCTGCCGCCGGGGGCGCAGTGGCGGACGGTCGCGGTGCCGGGGCGGGCTCCGGTGTACCCGGGCTGAGGCCTGCTTCCCGTGCGCAGGGCTGAGCGGTGGGCGCTGGTGTGCCGTTCCCCCGTGTGGGTGATGGAGTTTTCCCCATGCCGTACGCCGTCCCCAGGGCCCGGCGGGATCCGGCGGATCCCGTCATGGTGGAGGCCGTGAGGGGGTGGGTGCCGTGGGGGTACCGCAGGGACGGCTTGATCCGGAGGTACGGCGTGGTCCGGAGGTGCGGCGTGGTCCGGAGGTGCGGCGTGGTCCGGAGGTGCGGCGTGGTCCGACGGGTGTACGCGGGCTGAGGGGTGCCGCGCGGGCGTGGCGGCGCGAGTGGGGCGGGCTGGTGCTGCCGGCGGAGTGCGCCGGGTGCGGGCGGCCTCGGACCGCGCTGTGCGCGGAGTGCCGGGGCGCGCTGTGCGGGGCCGGGGCGCGGCGGGTGCGGCCGGGGCCGGAGCCTCCCGGGCTGCCGGCGGTGCACGCCGCGGCGGGCTATCAGGGGCCGGTGCGGCAGGTGCTGCTGGCGCACAAGGAGCGGGGCGGGCTCGGGCTGGCGGAGGCGCTGGGGTGCGCGCTGGCCGGGGCGGTGCGGTCCGCGGTGCCCGGTGCGCTTCCGGCGGTGGGGCCGCGGGCGGGGCCCGGGGCGGGAGGCGGGGGGCTCGTCCTGGTGCCCGTGCCCTCGGCGCCGGGGGCCGTGCGGGCGCGGGGGCACGATCCGGTGCGCAGGACGGCGCTGGCCGCGGCGGCGCAGCTGCGGGCGGCCGGGGTCCCGGCGCGGGTGGCGGCCGTGCTGCGGCAGCGCCGGGCGGTCGTCGACCAGGCGGGCCTGGGGGCACGCGAGAGGCTGGTGAACCTGGCGGGGGCCCTGGAGGTGCGGGCCGGGGGCGCGGGGCTGCTGGCGGGCGGTTGTGTGGTCCTGGTGGACGATCTGGTGACCACTGGTGCATCTCTGGTGGAGGCGGCGAGAGCGGTGCGTTCCGGGGGGTGTGGGAGCACTCCTTCCGGGGGAATCGTTGGGCTGACTGCCGCTGTCGTTGCGGCGGGTCCGGATTCCTTCGAAAAGAATTGGAACTGATCGGATTCGACCAACGTTGCAGGTGGTAGGAGGGAAGACACACCTGATCGGAGGTACGTTCCGGTAGCGGGTGCCGACAACCGGTCGAGCGAGATATGTTCGGTTGTAAGGAAATGGCGAGCCGTGGGCCCCGCGTATCGGTACGCGCGCTTCGGAATCTCCGTGTCAGAGGTGTCCCTCTCTGACTCCGAAGTCGGTGGGGTGGAGATCTCGCCGATGGGGGAGGAGGAGGTGAAAGTCGCCAAGTCCGAGGCTCCGGTGTTCACCGGAGTCGGGTGCAAAAGGGAGACGCTTCGCCGGCGAGGCGGGGCGATCCGGGAACGGAGTTCTGCGTGGACATCGTCGTGAAGGGCCGCAAGACCGAAGTGCCCGAGCGGTTCCGCAAGCACGTGGCTGAAAAGCTCAACCTGGAGAAGATCCAGAAGCTTGACGCCAAGGTGATCAGCCTGGACGTAGAGGTGTCCAAGGAACACAACCCGCGTCAGGCCGACCGTTCCGACCGGGTGGAGATCACCCTTCGTTCACGAGGCCCGGTCATCCGGGCAGAGGCCTCGGCGACCGACGCCTACGCGGCGCTGGACCTCGCCCAGGAGAAGCTCGAGGCCCGACTGCGCAAGCAGCACGACAAGCGCGGCACGCGCCGCGGCACCGGCAGGCTCTCGGCCGCCGACGTCGTCGACGTCGTACCCGACGCGGCGTATCTGAACGGAAACGGCCAGCTGGCACCTGAAGAGGCCGGGGACAAGATCCCGACCACGAGGATCGGCTCGCTGGAGGTTCAGGGCGAAGGGCCCCTGATCGTCCGCGAGAAGACCCACTCGGCCGCCCCCATGATGCTCGACCAGGCGCTTTACGAGATGGAGCTGGTCGGGCACGACTTCTACCTGTTCGTCGACGCCGAAACCAAGCAGCCGAGCGTGGTCTACCGGCGTCACGCCTACGACTACGGCGTCATTCACCTGAATGCCGACAGCGCTTCCACCTCGGAAGAGGCGCGGGGCGCCGGCGGGGCACTCGGTGGCTGAAAGTCGCCTGTTGTCGTAGAAATCGACACATCCTGACGAGTGCCCCCGGGCGCGCCCCGCGCGCGCCTGGGGGCATCCGTATGCAGCCACATGCCCACCACCCGGACAGCCGGGCATGGAATCATGGCGGGCAGTCAACCGCCCTGCTCGGGAAACGGGTTGGCGCAGCACTTGAACTTCGGGGCCACGGCCTTCAGGGGGAGGAACGATGGCGGACAGCTTCGGGCCGGTGCAGGACCAGCACGACGCTTCCGGGGCGGTATGCCGCCCGGGCCCGGACGGGGAGCCGATCCGGGTGCTCGTCGTGGACGACCACGCCCTCTTCCGCCGCGGTCTGGAGATCGTCCTCGCGCAGGAGGAGGACATCCAGGTCGTCGGAGAGGCGGGCGACGGCGCAGAGGCGGTGGACAAGGCGGCCGACCTGCTCCCCGACATCGTCCTGATGGACGTCCGGATGCCCCGCCGCGGCGGCATCGAGGCCTGCACCTCCATCAAGGAGGTGGCCCCCTCCGCGAAGATCATCATGCTGACGATCAGCGACGAGGAGGCCGACCTCTACGACGCGATCAAGGCCGGCGCCACGGGCTACCTGCTCAAGGAGATCTCCACGGACGAGGTGGCCACCGCCATCCGGGCCGTGGCGGACGGACAGTCGCAGATCAGCCCCTCGATGGCCTCCAAGCTGCTCACCGAGTTCAAGTCGATGATCCAGCGCACCGACGAGCGGCGGCTCGTCCCGGCCCCCCGGCTGACCGACCGGGAGCTCGAAGTGCTCAAGCTCGTCGCCACGGGCATGAACAACCGCGACATCGCCAAGGAGCTCTTCATCTCCGAGAACACCGTGAAGAACCACGTCCGCAACATCCTGGAGAAGCTGCAGCTGCACTCCCGGATGGAGGCCGTGGTCTACGCGATGCGGGAGAAGATCCTCGAGATCCGCTGAGCCGCGGGGCGGTCAGCCGGCCGCGGCGAGTTCGCTCTCCAGGGCGCTCGCCTCGGCCGCCGAGCCGGTGCGCTCGATGCGGACCTCCTCGCAGCCCACCCACTGCGCCGCCTCCCGCAGCGCCTGCGCCATCGGCCGGGCCGCCTGGGGGGACTCCAGCGAGACCTGCTTGGCCACGAGCGTGCGCCCCTCGCGGCCCGGGTCCACCCGGCCCAGCAGCCTGCCGCCCGAGAGCAGCGGCATCGCGAAGTACCCGTGTATCCGCTGGGGCTTGGGCACGTACGCCTCCAGACGGTGCGTGAAGCCGAAGATCCGCTCCGTCCGCGGCCGGTCCCACACCAGGGAGTCGAAGGGGGAGAGCAGCGTCGTGCGGTGGCGGCCGCGCGGCTCCGCGGCCAGGGCCTGCGGATCGGCCCAGGCCGGCTTGCCCCAGCCCGCCACCTCCACCGGCACCAGCCCGGAGTCCGCGATGACCGCGTCCACCTGCGCCCCCTTGAGGCGGTGGTAGTCGGCGATATCGGCGCGGGTGCCCACCCCCAGCGAGCGGCCGGCCAGGGCCACCAGGCGGCGCCAGCACTCCCGGTCGTCCAGGGAGTCGTGCAGCAGCTCCGCGGGGACGGCGCGCTCGGCCAGGTCGTACACGCGCTTCCAGCCGCGCCGCTCGGTGCAGACCACCTCGCCGATGTCGAGCAGCCACTCCACGGCGATCTTCGTCTCGGACCACTCGAACCACTCGCCGCCGTTCTTGGCGCCGCCGAGCTGGGTCGAGGTCATCGGGCCCTCGGCGGCCAGCCGGTCGAGCACCGCCCGCACGGAGCGGTCCTTGTCGGCCAGGATGTGCCAGCGGTGCCCCTTCGCCCGGTTCGCCCGGCGCCTGAAGGCGAAATGCGGCCATTCTTCGATCGGCAGGATGCAGGCCGCGTGGGACCAGTACTCGAAGGCGTGCTGCTGCGACCAGTAGGCCTCCTCGACCGCTTTCCGGCCGACCGCGCCCAGGCGCGCGTAAGCAACCAGCTCGTGCGAGCGGGCGAGGACCGAGATGGTGTCCAGCTGCACCGAGCCCAGGTGCCGCAGCATCCCCCGGACCCCGCCGCGGCGGTCCGGGGCGCCGAGGTACCCCTGGGCGTGCAGGGCGATCCGGCGGGCTTCGTCGGCCGACAGGGACACGGTGGGTTCGGGTGCGCGGGTCATGGCCGCACCTTAGGGGGCCGCACTGACAATCCCGCCGACCTCCCGCCGGTCCGCGGGAGGCGGCTCAGGCCGAGGGGGAGGGGAGGTAGGGCAGGGGGGCGGGCAGGCCGAGGTCGGAGGGGAGCAGGGCGGAGACCCAGCCGTCGCGCAGGGTGCCGCGCTGCTCCAGCGCGGCGCGCAGCACGCCCTCGTACCGGAACCCGGCCTTCTCGGCCACGGCGCGCGAGGCGGTGTTGCCCACGTGCGCGCGCCATTCGAGGCGGGTGCAGCCCAGTTCGGCGAAGGCCCAGCGGGCCGCGGTGGTGACGGCCTCGGCGGTGTAGCCCCGGCCCCGGTGCTCGCGGGCGGCCCAGAAGCCGACCTCGTAGGTGCGCGGGCCGCGGCGGTGCAGGGCCACCACGCCGGACAGGGGCCCGTCGGGGCCGGGGCACACCGCGAAGGCCAGGTCGGAGCCCTCGCGCCAGCCGTCCGGGACCATCTGGTTCACGAAGCCGGCCGCGTGCTCGCGGCGGTACGGGGAGGGGACGGTGGTCCAGCGCTGGATCTCGGGGTCCTGGCAGGCGGACCAGACCGCGTCGGCGTCGGCGGGGGTGAAGGGGCGCAGGACCAGGCGTTCGGACGTGAGGGTGACGGGCTCCATGAACGAATTCTGGCGTCCGCGGGGTCGGGCCTGCGAACACTTTTCGGGGGAAGTGGGCGCCGGGCGGCACCTTCGGGGACTCCCGTACGTTCTCAATCCGGGCGCCAGGTGGCCTCGGGCCACGGCGGACCTCCCGGCGCGGCCGCGTCCTCGCTTACGATGGCCGTTGCGGTGGGGCCCACCTGCCGTGCCCGTGTACGAACCAGTGCTCAGGCCCGACCGGCAAGGAGACCCGCCCCAGTGTCCGTCTTCAACAAGCTCATGCGTGCAGGCGAAGGCAAGATCCTGCGCAAACTGCACCGCATCGCGGACCAGGTCAACTCCATCGAAGAGGACTTCGTCAACCTCTCCGACGCCGAGTTGCGGGCGCTGACCGACGAGTACAAGGACCGCCTGGCCAAGGGCGAGAGCCTGGACGACCTGCTGCCCGAGGCCTTCGCCACGGTCCGCGAGGCCGCCAAGCGCGTTCTGGGCCAGCGGCACTACGACGTCCAGATCATGGGCGGCGCCGCCCTGCACCTCGGGTACGTGGCCGAGATGAAGACCGGTGAGGGCAAGACCCTCGTCGGCACCCTCCCGACGTACCTGAACGCGCTGTCCGGCAAGGGCGTCCACCTCATCACGGTGAACGACTACCTGGCCGAGCGCGACTCCGAGATGATGGGCCGCGTCCACAAGTTCCTCGGCCTGTCCGTGGGCTGCATCCTGGCGAACATGACCCCGGCCCAGCGCCGCGAGCAGTACGCCTGCGACATCACGTACGGCACGAACAACGAGTTCGGCTTCGACTACCTGCGCGACAACATGGCCTGGTCGCGGGACGAGCTCGTCCAGCGCGGCCACAACTTCGCCGTGGTCGACGAGGTCGACTCGATCCTCGTCGACGAGGCCCGTACCCCGCTGATCATCTCCGGCCCGGCCGACCAGGCCACCAAGTGGTACGGCGACTTCGCCAAGCTGGTCACCCGCCTCACCAAGGGCGAGCCCGGCCAGCCCCTCAAGGGCATCGAGGAGACCGGCGACTACGAGGTCGACGAGAAGAAGCGCACCGTCGGCATCCACGAGGCGGGCGTCGCGAAGGTCGAGGACTGGCTCGGCATCGACAACCTGTACGAGTCGGTGAACACCCCCCTCGTCGGTTACCTGAACAACGCCATCAAGGCGAAGGAACTGTTCAAGAAGGACAAGGACTACGTCGTCATCGACGGCGAAGTCATGATCGTCGACGAGCACACCGGCCGTATCCTCGCCGGCCGCCGCTACAACGAGGGCATGCACCAGGCGATCGAGGCGAAGGAGGGGGTGGACATCAAGGACGAGAACCAGACCCTCGCCACGATCACCCTCCAGAACTTCTTCCGCCTGTACTCGAAGCTGTCGGGCATGACCGGTACGGCCATGACCGAGGCCGCCGAGTTCCACCAGATCTACAAGCTGGGCGTCGTGCCGATCCCGACGAACCGGCCGATGCAGCGCAAGGACCAGCCGGACCTGATCTACCGCACCGAGGTCGCCAAGTTCGCGGCCGTGGTGGACGACATCGCGGAGAAGCACGAGAAGGGCCAGCCGATCCTGGTCGGCACCACCTCGGTCGAGAAGTCCGAGTACCTCTCGCAGCAGCTCGCCAAGCGCGGTATCCCGCACGAGGTGCTCAACGCCAAGCAGCACGACCGCGAGGCCATCATCGTCGCCCAGGCGGGCCGCCGCGGCGCCGTCACGGTCGCGACGAACATGGCCGGCCGCGGTACGGACATCAAGCTCGGCGGCAACCCGGACGACCTCGCCGAGGCGGAGCTGCGCCAGCGCGGCCTCGACCCGGAGGAGCACATCGAGGAGTGGGCGCACGCCCTGCCCGAGGCGCTGACGCGGGCCGAGTCGGCCGTGAAGGCGGAGTTCGAGGAGGTCAAGGACCTCGGCGGGCTGTACGTGCTGGGCACCGAGCGGCACGAGTCCCGCCGTATCGACAACCAGCTGCGCGGTCGTTCCGGCCGTCAGGGCGACCCGGGCGAGTCCCGCTTCTACCTGTCGCTGGGCGACGACCTGATGCGCCTGTTCAAGGCCCAGATGGTCGAGCGGGTCATGGCGATGGCGAACGTGCCCGACGACGTCCCGATCGAGAACAAGATGGTGACGCGCGCGATCGCGTCCGCCCAGTCGCAGGTCGAGACCCAGAACTTCGAGACGCGTAAGAACGTCCTCAAGTACGACGAGGTCCTCAACAGCCAGCGCGAGGTCATCTACGGCGAGCGCCGCCGCGTCCTGGAGGGCGAGGACCTGCACGAGCAGGTGCGCTTCTTCATGGACGACACCATCGACGCGTACATCGCGGCCGAGACGGTCGAGGGCTTCGCGGAGGAGTGGGACCTGGAGCGGCTCTGGACCGCCTTCAAGCAGCTCTACCCGATCAAGGTGACCATCGACGAGCTGGAGGACGCGGCGGGCGAGCGCGCGGGCATCACCTCCGACTTCATCGCGGAGTCCGTCAAGGACGACATCCACGAGCAGTACGAGGCGCGCGAGAAGCAGCTCGGCTCGGACATCATGCGGGAGCTGGAGCGCCGCGTGGTGCTGTCGGTGCTGGACCGCAAGTGGCGCGAGCACCTGTACGAGATGGACTACCTGCAGGAAGGCATCGGCCTGCGGGCCATGGCGCAGAAGGACCCGCTGGTCGAGTACCAGCGCGAGGGCTTCGACATGTTCAACGCCATGATGGACGGCATCAAGGAGGAGTCCGTCGGCTACCTGTTCAACCTGGAGGTCCAGGTCGAGCAGCAGGTCGAGGAGGTTCCGGTGGCCGCCGACGCGGTGCCGGCGCAGGACTCCCGGCCGGAGATCCGTGCCAAGGGGCTGGACGCGCCGCAGCGGCCGGACCGGCTGCACTTCTCCGCTCCGACGGTCGACGGTGACGGCGGGGTCGTCGAGGGCGACTTCGCGGACACCGTGCCGGAGGGGGACGGGCTGACGCGGGCCGAGCGGCGCAAGGCGCAGAAGGCGGCCGGGGGGCGGCGCCGGAAGAAGTAGCCGGTTTCCGTGCCGGTTCCGGTGCGGGTGGCTGGTGTGTGTCGTGTGGACGGGGTCCGTCGCCTTTCGGGGTGGCGGGCCCCGGTCCGTTTTCCGGCCCGGCGCGGGGCGTTCCCGGGGCTCTGCCCCGGACCCCGCGCCTCAATCGCCGGCGGGGCTTGATTTGGCTGGTCTCGTGGTTTGGTGCGGGTGGGTTGGGTTGTGGGGTGCTGGCCTGGGATCCGGCTCAATCGCCGGCGGGGCTTGTTTTCGCTGGTCTCGTGGTTTGGTGCGGGTGGGTTGGGTTGTGGGGTGCTGGCCTGGGATCCGCCAGTCGTGGGCGGGGCGGGGTCAGAGGGGGTGGTGGGGGGAGACCTCTACTGCGGCGCAGCGCCAGCGGAGGTCCGGGCCCTGTTCCAGGCGGAAGGCCATGGCCGTGACGCGGTCTCCCGAGCCGATGCGGGCGAAGGCCTCGATGACGCCGGGGGCGGGGGCCGACAGGCCGCAGTGGCGGATCAGGGGGGTGGGGTCCGTGGCCGTAGGCGGGGTGTCGGGGGCCAGGACGACGAGCTGCTCGTACGCCTCGCCGACCGTGTGGCCCAGCATCCAGTGGACCGGGCGGCGGCCCGTCAGGACGGCGAGGAGCCGCTCGGCGAACCAGTAGTGCGGTTTGGCCCCGCGCGGCACCCGGGGCGGGCGCGGGCCCGCCGGGGGACGGCGCAGGTCGTGGCGGCCGGACGGGCGGGTCCTGGTCATGTCTCCCCTTGCAATACCGCTCGGTAACTTGCTTGGGGATCTTGTACGGCGGCGGGGCGGCCCGCCGCAATCGGCCGTCCGGGGCCCGGCGGGCCCCGCGCACGTTCACCTATCAGTGGGAGGGAGGCGGCTTCCTGCCTGGTCAGGGGCGGGGTCGAGAGGACTCGGGTGGACGTCCGCAGGGGCGGGGGCAGGGGCCCGATCGGGGACGGCCGGACGTATCCTGAGGGCGTTCCCGACTACGGAAAGCAGCCGCTCATGCGCGTGTACGTCCCCCTGACCCTTCCCGGTCTCGCCGCGGCGCACACGGCGGGCGAGCTGGGCCCGGGCCCGCTGCGCGCCTACGCCGTCACCCCCGGCCTGCGCGAGTGGTACGTCTCGGACGACCTCGAGGAGCTGGAGTACGCGGCCCTCGGCCGGGCCGCCGCCGCCTCGCTGCGCCTGATCGCGGCGGACCCGGGCGCCGCGCGCCGCCGGGTGGTCGTCGCCGTCGACGTGCCGGACCAGGCGGTCGCGGAGGATGCAGGGGGCGCGGAGGGCATCGGGCGGGTGGTCGTGGCCGGCACCGTGCGGCTGACCGCCGCCGGGGCGGTGCACGTGGACGACCCCGGCGTACAGGCCGAGGTCGGGGCCGCCGCCGGGGCCGTGGCCGCCGCGGACGCGGGGGACGAGGAGGCCCAGGACGCCGTGGAGACGGCCGAGGACCACGACCTGCTCTGGTTCGGCGTGCAGGAGATCCCCAACCTCATCGCGCAGTAGCTGCGGGAGGGCGGGGCAGGGCGCGGAGGAGGGGGAGGCCTCCGCCCGTTTCTCCTCTGTCCACAGGCGGAGAGGGACGGCCGCCCCGGCGGGTACCGTCCTCTTATGGGGAAAGCCAACGGGGAGCGCCGACCGGCCCACATCGTCTGGGACTGGAACGGCACGCTGCTGCACGACATCCACGCCGTCATCGACGCCACCAACGCCTCCTTCGCGGAGCTCGGGTTCGACCCGATCACGCTGGAGCGGTACCGCGAGCTGTACTGCGTACCGGTGCCCAAGTTCTACGAGCGGCTCATGGGCCGGATGCCCACGGACGCCGAGTGGACCGTCATGGACGACGTCTTCCACCGGTACTACTGGCAGTACGCGGAGGCGACCGGCCTCGCCGAGGGGGCCCGCGAGCTGCTGCGCGGCTGGCAGGACGAGGGGTCCACCCAGTCCCTGCTCTCGCTGGCGCCGCACGAGCGGCTCATACCCCTGGTCCGGTCGCACGGCATCGAGGGCCACTTCCTGCGGGTCGACGGCCGCACGGGCCCGTCCCACACCTCCAAGGCCGGGCACCTGGTCCGCCACATGGCGGCCCTGGGGGCGGTGGAGCCGGGCCGTACGGTGCTCATAGGCGACGCCGTGGACGATGCGCGGGCGGCCGCGCACGTCGGCGCCCTGGCCGTGCTCTACACCGGCGGTTCACACAGCCGGAGCAGCCTGGAGACGGCGGGTGTGCCCGTCGTGGACTCCCTCGCCGAGGCGGTTCACACGGCGCGCGAACTGGCTCAATAGTCACTGGAGACTCGAAGGGCCCCGCGTCGCTGTCCAGAGTGTCAAACTTCCCCCCCTGGTTTTGTACACATACAGCTCATGACGGGCCGGGGGGAGGTAGGGATAGCCTGGACCCGTGATCAGCGCGATAGTCCGCGGGGGCGCCGATGCCCCCGGCCTGCGCCCGGCGCACCTCCGTGCCCGGGCCGTCGCTGGTACCCGCCGCCGGGGCAGCCGGTCAAGCACGTCGACCCCACTCGAGTCGACCTTGGCCGAAACTGTGCCGGCGTTCTCCTTTTACGGCATAGCGTCGGGTGCGACAACGGACACCCCGCGTCGCGGCGCTACGTCATCCCTTCCTTCACCTACGTCACGCAACGGCGCGCGACAGGAGCCATGAGGACATGCAGACCAAGCTGGACGAAGCAAAGGCCGAGCTGCTCGCAAGGGCGGCCCGGGTAGCCGAGAACAGCCCGGCCGGGGGACTTCTTCCGACTGGGTCCGGGCAGGCGGGCAGTCCTGACCGGGACACCGTGCTCTCGTACCTCCAGCGTTACTACCTGCACACAGCACCGGAAGACATGACGGGCCGGGACCCCGTGGACGTCTTCGGCGCCGCGCTGTCGCACTACCGCCTCGCCGAGGTCCGCCCCCAGGGCACCGCGAACGTGCGCGTCCACACCCCCACCGTCGAGGAGAACGGCTGGACCTCCAGCCACTCCGTCGTCGAGGTGGTCACGGACGACATGCCGTTCCTCGTGGACTCCGTGACCAACGAGCTCTCCCGGCAGGGCCGCGGCATCCACGTCGTGATCCACCCGCAGGTCGTCGTCCGCCGCGACGTCACCGGCAAGCTGATCGAGATCCTCGGCCCCGACTGCGCCCACCCGTCGCCCGACCGCCACCCCGATTCGAGCGCCTCCGGCGCACTGAACGTCTACGGCCCCCGTACCGCGCGCCCCCACGACTCCCTCGTCGAGTCCTGGATCCACGTCGAGATCGACCGCGAGACCGACAAGGCCGACCTCAAGCAGATCACCGTCGACCTGCTGCGCGTCCTGTCCGACGTCCGCGAGGCCGTCGAGGACTGGGAGAAGATGCGCGACGCCGCGCTGCGCATCGCCGACGGCCTGCCCGACGAGCCCACCGCCCCCGACCTGCGCGAGTACGAGCTCGAAGAGGCCCGGGAGTTGCTGCGCTGGCTCGCCGACGACCACTTCACCTTCCTCGGCTTCCGCGAGTACAACTTGGTCGACGGCGACGCCCTCGCGGCCGTCCCCGGCACCGGCCTCGGCATCCTGCGCTCCGACCCGCAGCACGGCGCCGACGAGGACGGCCACCACGGCCACCCCGTCTCCCCCTCCTTCAACCGGCTGCCCGCCGACGCCCGCGCCAAGGCCCGCGAGCACAAGCTGCTCGTCCTCACCAAGGCCAACAGCCGCGCCACGGTCCACCGCCCCAGCTACCTCGACTACGTCGGCGTGAAGAAGTTCGACGCCGAGGGCAACGTGGTCGGCGAGCGCCGCTTCCTCGGCCTGTTCTCCTCCGCCGCGTACACCGAGTCCGTGCGCCGCGTCCCGGTGATCCGCCGCAAGGTCGCCGAGGTCCTCGACGGCGCCGGCTTCTCGCCGAACAGCCACGACGGCCGCGACCTGCTCCAGATCCTGGAGACCTACCCGCGCGACGAGCTGTTCCAGACCCCCGTCGACCAGCTCCGCGGCATCGTCACCTCCGTCCTGTACCTGCAGGAGCGCCGCCGGCTGCGGCTGTACCTGCGCCAGGACGAGTACGGCCGCTACTACTCGGCCCTCGTCTACCTGCCCCGCGACCGCTTCACCACCGGTGTCCGGCTGCGGCTGATGGACATCCTCAAGGAGGAGCTCGGCGGCAGCAGCGTCGACTTCACCGCGTGGAACACCGAGTCGATCCTCTCCCGGATCCACTTCGTCGTCCGCGTCCCGCAGGGCACCGAGCTGCCCTCCCTCACCGACGCCGACGTCGAGCGCCTCGAAGGCCGCCTGGTCGAGGCCGCCCGTTCCTGGGCCGACGGCTTCCAGGAGGCCCTCGTCGCGGAGCTCGGCGAGGAGCGCGCCGCCGAACTGCTGCGCCACTACGGCTCCGCCTTCTCCGAGGGCTACAAGTCCGACCACTCCCCGCGCGCCGCCGTCGCCGACCTCATCCACCTGGAGCGACTGAAGGCCAGCGACAGCGATTTCGCGCTGTCCCTCTACGAGCCGGTCAACGCCGGACCCGGCGAGCGCCGCTTCAAGATCTACCGCCAGGGCGAGCAGGTCTCCCTGTCCGCCGTCCTGCCCGTGCTCCAGCGCCTGGGCGTCGAGGTCACCGACGAGCGCCCGTACGAGCTGCGCTGCGCCGACCGCGCGCACGCCTGGATCTACGACTTCGGCCTGCGCATGCCCGCGGGCACCGGCAACGGCGACCTGGGCGACGACGCCCGCGAGCGCTTCCAGGACGCCTTCGCGGCCGTCTGGAAGGGCCACGCGGAGAACGACAACTTCAACAGCCTGGTCCTCGGCGCCGGGCTGACCTGGCGCCAGGCCGTGGTGCTCCGCGCCTACGCCAAGTACCTGCGCCAGGCCGGATCCACCTTCAGCCAGGACTACATGGAGGACACCCTCCGCAACAACGTCCACACCACCCGGCTGCTGGTCTCCCTCTTCGAGGCCCGGATGTCCCCCGGCCGCCAGTCCGCGGGCACCGAGCTGATCGACGCCATGCTGGAGGAGCTGGACGGGGCCCTGGACCAGGTCGCCTCGCTGGACGAGGACCGCATCCTGCGCGCCTTCCTCACCCTCATCAAGGCCACCCTGCGCACCAACTTCTTCCAGACCAACGACGCGGGCGAGCAGCACGCGTACGTGTCGATGAAGTTCGACCCGCAGGCCATCCCGGACCTGCCGGCCCCCCGCCCGGCCTTCGAGATCTGGGTGTACTCCCCGCGCGTCGAGGGCGTCCACCTGCGCTTCGGCAAGGTCGCCCGCGGCGGTCTGCGCTGGTCCGACCGGCGCGAGGACTTCCGCACGGAGATCCTCGGCCTGGTCAAGGCGCAGATGGTGAAGAACACCGTCATCGTGCCCGTCGGCGCCAAGGGCGGCTTCGTCGCGAAGAACCTCCCGGACCCCTCCGTCGACCGCGACGCCTGGCTCGCCGAGGGCATCGCCTCGTACAAGATCTTCATCTCGGCGCTGCTCGACATCACCGACAACATGATCGCGGGCGAGGTCGTGCCCCCGAAGGGCGTCGTGCGCCACGACGAGGACGACACCTACCTCGTCGTCGCCGCCGACAAGGGCACAGCGACCTTCTCCGACATCGCCAACGGGGTCGCGGAGTCCTACGGCTTCTGGCTCGGCGACGCCTTCGCCTCCGGCGGTTCCGCCGGCTACGACCACAAGGGCATGGGCATCACCGCCCGCGGCGCCTGGGAGTCCGTCAAGCGGCACTTCCGCGAGCTGGGCCACGACACCCAGACCGAGGACTTCACCGTCGTCGGCGTCGGCGACATGTCCGGCGACGTCTTCGGCAACGGCATGCTGCTCTCCGAGCACATCCGCCTCGTCGCCGCCTTCGACCACCGGCACATCTTCATCGACCCGGAGCCCGACGCGGCCGTCTCCTACGCCGAGCGCCGCCGCCTCTTCGAGCTGCCGCGCTCCTCCTGGGCCGACTACGACACCGCGCTGCTCTCCGCGGGCGGCGGCATCCACCCGCGCACCGCCAAGTCCATCCCGGTCAACGCGCAGATGCGCGCGGCCCTCGGCATCGAGGCGGGCGTCGCCAAGATGACCCCGGCCGAGCTGATGCAGGCGATCCTCCGCTCCCCGGTGGACCTCCTGTGGAACGGCGGCATCGGCACGTACGTCAAGGCCTCCGGCGAGAGCCACACCGACGTCGGCGACAAGGCCAACGACCCCATCCGCGTCGACGGCGCCGACCTGCGCGTCAAGGTGGTCGGCGAGGGAGGCAACCTGGGCCTCACCCAGCTCGGCCGCATCGAGTTCGCCCAGCACGGCGGGCGGGTCAACACCGACGCCATCGACAACAGCGCCGGCGTGGACACCTCCGACCACGAGGTGAACATCAAGATCCTGCTCAACTCCGTGGTCACGGACGGGGACATGACGGTCAAGCAGCGCAACAAGCTGCTGGCCGAGATGACCGACGAGGTCGGCCGCCTGGTCCTGCGCAACAACTACGCGCAGAACACCGCCCTGTCCAACGGCAGCGCCCAGTCCGCCAGCCTGCTCCACGCCCAGCAGCGCTTCATGCGCCGCCTGGGCCGGGACGGACTGCTGGACCGCAGCCTGGAGTTCCTGCCCAACGACCGCCAGATCCGCGAGCTCCTCAACACCGGCAGGGGCCTGACCCAGCCCGAGCTCGCCGTGCTCTTCGCCTACACGAAGATCACCACGGCGGACGAGCTGATCACCACCGGCCTGCCGGACGACCCGTACCTGCGCCGCCTGCTCTTCGAGTACTTCCCGCAGGCCCTGCGCGAGCGCTTCCCCGAGCAGATCGAGGCGCACGCCCTGCGCCGGGAGATCATCACCACGATCCTGGTGAACGACACCGTCAACACCGGCGGCTCCACCCTGCTGCACCGGCTGCGCGAGGAGACGGGCGCCTCCCTGGAGGAGATCGTCCGCGCCCAGCTGGCGGCCCGCGAGATCTTCGGCATGGCCGAGGTCTGGGACGCCGTGGAGAGCCTGGACAACCGCGTCGCCGCCGACGTCCAGACCCGGATCCGCCTGCACTCGCGGCGCCTGGTCGAGCGCGGCACCCGCTGGCTGCTCAACAACCGCCCGCAGCCCCTGGAGATCACCGAGACCATCGCCTTCTTCGGCGAGCGCGTGACCCGGGTCTGGGCGGAGCTGCCCAAGCTCGTGCGCGGCGCGGACCTGGAGTGGTACCAGCTGGTCCTGGACGAGCTGACCGAGGCGGGCGTCCCCGACGAGCTGGCGGCCAAGGTGGCCGGCTTCTCCTCGGCCTTCCCGACCCTCGACATCGTCGCGATCGCCGACCGGACGGACAAGGACCCGCTGGACGTCGCCGAGGTGTACTACGACCTCGCCGACCGGCTGAGCATCACGCAGCTGATGGACCGGATCATCGAGCTGCCGCGCGCCGACCGCTGGCAGTCCATGGCCCGGGCCTCGATCCGCGAGGACCTGTTCGCGGCGCACGCCGGCCTGACGGCCGAGGTGCTGTCCGTGGGCAACGGCACCTCCACCCCGGAGCAGCGCTTCGAGGCCTGGGAGGAGCGCAACGCCGCGATCATCGGCCGTGCGCGGACCACGCTGGAGGAGATCCAGGGCTCGGACGACTTCGACCTGGCCAACCTCTCCGTGGCCATGCGGACGATGCGGACCCTGCTGCGCACGCACAGCTAGCGGGACCCCCGGCGCGCCGACCGCGGCGCGCCGGCGGGCGCAGTACCCACGGGCAGGGGCCCGGACCGTCCACCGGTCCGGGCCCCTGCCCGCGTCCGCACCCCGACGCCCCGCCGTGCGCCGCTGCCGGCTCACGTGCGGCCGAAGGCCTCGTACGCGTCGCAGACCTCCCGGGTCGGGCCGTCCATCCGCAGCACCCCCGACTCCAGCCAGATCACCCGGTCGCAGGTCTCCCGGATTGTGCCCAGCCCGTGGCTGACCAGGAAGACGGTGCCGGCCTCCTTGCGGAGTTCGGCGATCCGCTCCTGGCTGCGGCGCTGGAAGCGCGCGTCCCCGGTGGCCAGGGCCTCGTCGATCATCAGGACGTCGTGCTTCTTCGCCGCGGCGATGGAGAACCGCAGCCGGGCGGCCATGCCGGAGGAGTACGTCCGCATCGGCAGGGAGATGAAATCCCCCTTCTCGTTGATCCCCGAGAACTCCACGATGTCCTCGTACCGCTCCCTGACCTCCTGCTTCGACATGCCCATCGCCAGCCCGCCGAGCAGGACGTTCCGCTCCCCGGTGAGGTCGTTCATCAGGGCCGCGTTGACCCCGAGCAGCGAGGGCTGGCCGTCGGTGTAGATCCGGCCCCCGCGGGTGGGCAGCAGGCCGGCGATGGCCTTGAGCAGGGTGGACTTGCCGGAGCCGTTGCTCCCGATGAGCCCGATGGCCTCCCCGCGGTACGCCGTGAAGCTCACGCCCTTGACCGCGTGCACCTCCCGGGCCGCGGGCGCGGCCCGGCGGGAGAAGATCCGGCTCAGGGCCGAGGTGGCGCTGCCCCGGCCGCCCGCCGCGCCCTGGACCTTGTAGACGACGTGGACCCCGTCGGCGATGACGGTGGGGACGCGCTCCGCGCTGCGGTCCGCGCCGGGGTCCCCGGGGCCCGCGGTGGGATGCGTGTGCCGGTTGGTGTGCGGGTGGTCAGCCACGGCCGTACTCCTCCTCCGCCTTCCAGAAGTAGACGAATCCGCCGAGTCCCGCCAGCAGGGCCCAGCCCGCGGCCAGGAGCCACGCGTGGTGCGGGAGCTGGTGGGCGGGGTAGCTGTCGAGGAGCGCGAAGCGCATGAGGTCGATGTAGAGGGCCGCCGGGTTCCCTTCGAAGGCGAGCATGACCCAGTGCGGCAGGTCGTGGCTCTCCAGGGTCTTGGAGATGTTCCACATCACGCCGGAGAAGTACATCCAGGTCCGCAGCACGAAGGGCATCAGCTGGCTGACGTCCGGGGTCCGGCTGCCGATCCGGGCCATGGCCATCGCGCAGCCCGCGCAGAAGACGGCGAGGAGCAGCAGGGCGGGCAGGGCCAGCAGCCAGGAGGGCCGGGGCCGCTGCCCGAAGGCGACGAGGATCAGGACCAGTGCGCCCATGGTGACCAGGAGCTGCTGGAAGAGCTGGACGACCGTCGACAGCGGCAGCGCCGCGCGCGGGAACTGCAGGGCCCGGACCAGCCCGAGGTTGCCGGAGACGGCCCGGGTGCCGGCGTTGAAGGCGCTGCTGAAGAAGTCCCAGACGAACACGCCGATGACGAGGTACGGGACGAACTGCGGGGTGTGCCGGGTCTGGTTGAGGATCACGCCGAAGATGAAGTAGTAGACCGCCGCGTTCAGCAGCGGGGTCATCAGGTGCCACACCTGCCCCAGCCGTGCGGTGCTGTACGTGGCGCTCATCCGGGCGGTGGCGAAGGTGGTGACGAACTGCCTGCGCCCCCACAGCTCCCGCCCGTACGCGGCCAGGGAGGGCCGGGCCCCGCTGATCCGCAGCCCGTGGGCGGCGGCGAGACGGGCGGCCGCCGCGCCGGTGGGCGCTGCCGGACCGGGGGCGCCGGAGTCGGCTCCGGCGGGGGGCGCGGGTGGCGGCGGGACGGGTGCGGTCGCGGTCGGCACGCTCACGGAGGTCGCTTTCGACGGGGGCACGGGTCGGACGCGCCGGGCTGCGGGCGCACCCCGGCACTGACGACGGGACGGGTCCGTATCGTCGCTACGCCGAGACTAGGCCGGTCGTACGTCGGAACGCAACCGTATCGTCGTAACGCCGGACCCCGGTATGCTCTGCCCATGACCACCCCCTCCGCCCCTCCGCCCGGCCCGCGCCGCGCCCCCGCGGGGGCGGCCGTCCTGCGCGAGGACGTCACCGAGGCCATCCGCACGGCGGTCTTCGAGGAACTGGCCGCCGTCGGCTTCTCGAAGATGTCCATCGAGGCGATCGCCCGGCGCGCCGGGGTGGGCAAGACCGCGGTCTACCGCCGCTGGCGCTCCAAGCTCCACCTGGTGCTCGACCTGGTCTCGGCCTTCGCCGTACAGGGCCTGCCCGCCCCCGCCACCGGCTCCCTCTACGGGGACCTGCGCGCCCTGCTGGAGGTCATGGACCAGCTGCTGCGCCACCCGGTCGCCTCGCAGGTGGTCCCGGACCTGCTGGTGGAGGCGGCCCGCAACCCCGAGATCGCCGAGGCCGTCCGCAGGGTCCTGCTGACCAGTGAGACCGAGATCGCCGGCGAGGTGGTCCGGGCGGCCGTCGAGCGGGGGGAACTGCCCGCGGGCACCGACCCCGAGCGCGCCCTCGACCTCGCCATCGGCCCCCTGTACTGGCGGCTCGTCGTCGTCCGGGGCGAGCTGCCCGCCGGCTACCTCGACGAGCTGGCCCGCTCGGTGGCCGCCGGCCTGGCCGCCCCGCGGGCCTGAGGAGCGGCCCGCGCACAGGAGCGCCCCGGGGCGCCCACCGCACGGGCGCGGGCTCCGGGGCGCGCAGCGGCTCAGTCCAGGCTGAGCCGGTCGAACCCGCGCAGCCCCCGCCGCTGCTGCCCGGGGGCGGTCACCCCCGCCGCCGGGGCGGCCGGGGCCGGGCGGCGCTCCTCCAGCGGCACGAACGCCGGCAGCCCCGACGTCTGCCCGAGGAACACCCGGCGCACCACCCGCTCCGCCGCGTTCCCGTCGTCGACCTGGCAGAACCGGGACCGGAAGGCCGCCCGCAGCTGCGCCGAGCGCGAGCCCTGCCAGTGGCCGGTGGCGAAGATGTCGACCAGCTCGTCCTCGGTCCGGGCGATCGCCCCGGGGGGCGCCGCGCGCAGGTCGAAGTAGGTCCCGCGGGCCGCCTCGTACGCCTCCCAGTCGTCGGCGTGGATCACGATCGGCCGGTCCAGGGCCGCGTAGTCGAACATCAGCGAGGAGTAGTCCGTCACCAGCGCGTCGGAGGCCAGGCAGAGCTCCTCGACCGACGGGTACGCCGAGACGTCGACCAGCCGCGGGTGGGAGTCGCGGCTCAGCGGGCCGGTGCCGTACGTCAGGTGGGAGCGGGCCAGCACCGTGAAGCGGGGGCCGAGGTCGCGCAGCACCCGCTCGAAGTCCAGGTGTTCGGGGCGGCTGCGCCGGTAGTCGCGGTGCGTGGGCGCGTACAGGATCGCGGTGGTGCCCGGGGCGATGCCGAGGCGCTCGCGCAGCTCCAGTACCTCGGTGGCGCCGGCCCGCTGGAAGACGTCGTTGCGCGGGTAGCCGTACTCCAGGGTCGTGTACGAGGAGGGCAGGGCCTTCTCCCACACGAGGGTGGAGTGCCGGTTGGCGGAGAGCAGGTAGTCCCACTGGTCGGCGCCGCGCAGCAGGGCGCCGAAATCGGCGGTCGGGGTGGCGGCGGGCCGGTCCAGCAGGTCGAGGCCCACCCGCTTGAGCGGGGTGCCGTGCTGGGTCTGCACCAGCACCTGGCCGGGCCGCTTGTGCAGCGCCCGGTCGAAGTTGACGTTCGAGACCAGGTACGTGGCGCGGGCGAGGGCGGACCAGTACGCGCGCGACCCGGGGCGCAGCCGGGCCGTCTCCGCGGGGACGGTCGCCGCGTGCGCGGGGTCGCAGATCCAGGCGGTGCGCACCCCGGGGGCCAGTTCGCGGACCTTGGCTTCGATCGCGGCCGGGTTGCAGGCGTAGCCGCCGTGCCAGTACGCGCTGAAGACCGCGAGGTCGGAGCGGAGCGGCAGCAGGCGCTGGAGCCGGTAGTGCAGGAGCAGCAGCCCGGTCTTGAGGGCCCTGCCGGTGCTCCGCAGCCCGCGGACGGCGGCCAGGGCGGCTGCGCGGGCTCCGCCCAGCGCCCGGTAGGTGCGGTGGGTGCCCAGCCGCATCAGGGCGTGCCGGATCCGGGCCGTGGCGGGGGTGCGGGGGGCGGGGGAGCCGCCGCGGGCGCGGTAGCGGCGCAGCTGGGCGCGGGCCCGGCGGAAGTACTCGGCGCGGGCGGCGCGCGGCAGCCGGCCGGGCGCGGCGAGGATCCGGCCGTGGTGGTCGGCCATCCGCCGGTACAGCAGCGGGCGCCAGCGGTCGAGGCCGGGCCGCCCGTCGAGGAACGCGAACAGCCGGTCGTACTGGGCGAAGGCGTCGAGCCGGCTGCGGGAGGTTGCCGCGGGGGCGGTGGCCGCGCGGCGCTGGCGGTAGTGGACGCAGATCCGGTCGAGGACCGCGATCGACTCGGCGGTCAGCAGGACCGGCGCGGTCCACGGGGTGTCCTCGTAGGCCCCGGGCGGGAAGGTGAAGCCCTCGCGCTCGACGAACTCGCGGCGGCAGGCCTTGTTCCAGGACACCATCAGCAGCCCCAGCAGGGCGGGCCGGTCCTCGATGCGGAAGCTCGCCGGTCCGTCCTCGTGGAGGCGGTGCGCGAGCCGGTTGCGGACGAACTCGCCCGTCCAGTAAGCCCGTGCGTAGTCGTAGACCAGGACGTCGGGGCCGCCCGCGGCCTTCAGCCGGTCGTCCATGGCCCGCAGGGCGCCGGGGGCCAGGACGTCGTCGCCGTCGAGGAAGACCAGGTAGTCGCCGGCCGCCCGGGCCATGCCCGCGTTGCGGGCGGGGCCCAGGCCGGAGTTGTGCGGCAGGTGGACCGCGGTGACCCGGGGGTCGCGGGCCGCGTACTCGTCGATGATCGAACCGCAGGCGTCGGGGGAGCAGTCGTCTACGGCGATCAGTTCGAAGTCCGCGTACGACTGGGACAGGACCGAGTCCAGACTCTCCTGCAGGTACGCCTGGACCTTGTACGCGGGCACGATCACGCTGAACCGGGGCACGTCACATCCAGGGGTCGGGCGCGGGCATATTGCCCAGGAACCCCCTCGGACCTCCTTCGGTTACGCAGCGTGCCGCCATCCGGGTTACGGAGCGTCATTTCACCGCCCCGGCCATCACCCCCGTGGCGAACTGCCGCTGGAAGGCGAAGAACACGACGAGTGGGACGAGCATCGACAGGAAGGCGCCGGGGGCGAGGACGTCGATGTTGTTCCCGAACTGTCTTACCTGCTGCTGGAGGGCGACCGTGACCGGCGGGGACGAGGAGTCCGCGAAGACCAGGGCCACCAGCATGTCGTTCCACACCCACAGGAACTGGAAGATCCCGAGCGAGGCCAGGGCCGGGGCGCCCAGCGGCAGCACCACCCGTGCGAACAGCCGCAGTTCGCCCGCTCCGTCCAGCCGCGCCGCCTCCAGCAGCTCCCGCGGGATCTCCGCGAAGAAGTTCCGCAGCAGGAAGACCGCGAAGGGCAGCCCGAAGGCGGTGTGGAAGAGCACCACCCCGGCCGTGGTCTCGAACAGCCCGAGCGTGCCGAAGAGTTCGGACACCGGGATCAGCGCCACCTGCACCGGCACCACCAACAGGGCCACCACGGCCAGGAAGAGCCAGTCCCGGCCGGGGAACTCCAGCCAGGCGAAGGCGTATCCGGCGAAGGCCCCGAGGACCAGGACCAGCAGGGTGGCCGGGACCGTGATCAGCACGGTGCTCAGCAGCGAGCCGGTGATCGCGTCGTTCGCCAGCAGGTCCGCGTAGTTCCCAGCGGTCAGCCGGGAGGGGGCGGTCAGCACCTGCCACCAGCCGCCCGAGTTGAGGTCGGCGGGGGACAGGAAGGAGGACAGCAGCAGGCCGGTGGTCGGCAGCAGCCAGAACAGCGCGCACAGCAGCAGGAAGAGCCGCAGCGCCCCGCCGGCGGCGCGCGCGGCGATCCGGGCGGCGGTCCGGCCTCCGGTACGGGCTCCCGTACGGCGGGCCCGGCCCGGGGCGCGGTCGCGGCCGGCCGTCACCGGGACCCCTCCTTCCGCATCCGGCGGATGTTGTAGACCATCACCGGCAGCACCAGCAGCAGCAGGAGTACCGCGATGGCCGAGCCGACCCCCTGGTCGGCGTCCGTGCCGAAGGAGGTCCGGTACAGCTGCAGCGCGAGCACGTTCGCGTCGTCCTGCACCGAGCCCGGCGCGATGACGTACACCAGGTCGAAGATCTTCATCACGTTGATCACGAGTGTGACCAGCACCACCGCCAGCACCGGGGCCAGCACCGGCACCGTGATCCGCCGGAACACCTGCCACTCGTTCGCCCCGTCCACCCGCGCCGCCTCCAGCAGCTCCCGCGGTACGGCCGCCAGCCCCGCCCCGATCAGCACCATCGCGAACCCCGCCCACATCCACACGTACGCACCGATCACGGCCGGGGTCACCAGCGCCGGACCCAGCCACTCCACCCCCGCGTACGGGGCCGCGAAATTCGACGCGGGCAGCCGCAGCAGGGCCCCGTCGGCCGCCGCCGGCAGGCTGAAGGAGCCGTCCTGGCCCGCCCGGACCGAGGCCACCACCCGGCCCTCCCGCACCGCCTCGACCCGCATCCCCGCGTACCCCGGCTCCCGCGGGTCCACGGTGTTCGGGCGGCCGCCGCCGCCCCGCGCGAAGTCCTGCCAGGCCGTCCCGGTCACCCGGTCCGGGCGGGCGGCCGCCGCGGCCGCCGGGCGGGTCCCGTCAGGCAGCGCGTCCGGCGCCACCCCGACCAGCGGCAGCAGCGCCGGCACCCCCGCCCGTACCGGCTCCCGCGTCACGTACCCGCCCGCCCCGTCCGCGACCAGCGGCGCGTCCCGGCCCGGGCGGGCCCGGGGGAAGGCCGAGGCCGGGGCGAAGGTGTCGTGCACCCCCACCCAGACGGCATTGGCCACCCCGCGGTCCGGATCCTGCTCGTACACCAGCCGGAAGACGATCCCCGCGGCCAGCATCGAGACCGCCATCGGCATGAAGACCACCAGCTTGAACGCCGTACCCCAGCGGATCCGCTCGGTCAGCACCGCGAAGAGCAGCCCGAGCACGGTGGCCGTGACCGGGGCCGCCACCACCCACACGGCGGTGTTCTGCAGCGCGGTGCGGATCGCGCCGTCCGTGAACAGCCGGGCGTAGTTGTCCAGTCCGGCGAAGGAGTCCCCGGAGCGGTCGTACAGGCTGCGGTGCACCGAATAGCCGATGGGGTGCACGACCAGGGCGCCGAGCAGCACCAGCGAGGGCAGCAGGAAGGCCGCCGCTACGGCCTGCCGGCGCCCGCGCCCGCGTACGGGACGGGAGCCCACCGGCTCAGCGCCCGTACGCCTTGGCCGCCTCGGCCTCCAGCCTGCGCTGGGTGCCCGCGATGTCCTTCGGATCCTTCAGGAAGTCCTGGAGCGCCTTCCACTCGCCCGCGCCCGGGGTGCCGCCGAAGGCCGCCGGGGCCTGGTCCGACATGTCGAAGCGGAAGTCGTCGCCCGCCGCGACCAGCGCCTCCGCGATCCGCCGCTGGATGGAGTTCGGGTAGACCGCCGGGTCCAGGAGCCGGTTCGGGGACAGGAAGCCGCCCTCCTTCGCCCAGACCGCCGCCGCGTCCGGCGAGGCCAGGAAGGTCAGCAGCGCCTGGGCGCCCTTCGAGGGCCTGAGGGCCACCGCCACGTCACCGCCCGAGACCACCGGGGGCTTCGCCCCGACCGCCGGGAACGGGAACACCTTGGCGTCCTTGCCGATCTCCGCCTCGGTCTGCGCGATGTTCACCGCGACGAAGTCCCCCTCGAAGACCATCGCCGCGGCCGGCCGGTCCCCGCCGGTGAAGGTCTGCGTCACCGACTTCGGGAACTCCGTGGCCAGCGCCCCGCTGCGGCCGCCCGCCAGGAAGTCCTCGCGGCCCCACAGCTGCGCCAGGGTCTCCAGCGCCGCCGCCACGCTCGGATCCGTCCACTTGATCTCGTGCTTCGCCAGCTTGTCGTACTTCTCGGGGCCCGCCTGCGACAGGTAGACGTTCTCGAACCAGTCCGTGAGGGTCCAGCCGTCCGCGCCGCCCACCGACACCGGGGCCGTACCCGAGGCCGACACCGTGTCCGCCGTGGCCAGGAACTCCTTCCACGTGGCCGGGACCTTCGCGCCCGCGTTCTCGAACGCGGCGGAGTTGTACCAGACCAGGGACTTGTTGGCGGCCTTGAAGTACACGCCGTACGCCGTCCCGCCGACCGAGCCCAGCTCCCGCCAGCCCGCCGAGTACCCCGCCGCCAGCTGCGCCTTCGCCTCCGGGCCCAGCGGCTGCACCCACTTCTTCCCCACGGCCTGCACCAGGGCGCCGACCTGGGGGAGCAGGGCCACGTCCGGGGGCTCGCCGCCGGCGATCTTCGTACCGAGGAAGTTCACGATCGGGTCCTGGGCCGGGACGAAGGACACCGAGGCGCCCGTGCGCTCCTCGAACTCCTCCAGGACCCTGGTGAAGTTCTCCTGCTCCGGGCCGGTCCACACCGCGGCCACCGAGACCTTCTCCCCGGCCAGCCGGGGCAGGGCCACGCCCGGGGCCGACTTCGAGGGGCCGGGCGCGGGCTGCTGCGCCCCGTCCCCGCCGTCGCCCCCGCAGGCGTTCAGCGCGAGTACGCCGACCAGGGCGGGCGCAGCCCAGATCCGGGCCCTGGCTCCCCGTGCGTACGCCCGCCGACCGCCTGCGCGCTGCCTGTTCGTACCCATGACTGCCCCCGCATCTGTGGCCGAGTCCGGTCCCTCAGGGATACGCCGACCGTCCGGCGGCCGCAATACCGCCTGCGGGACCGGGACTTGGGGGCGGGCCCTGGACCGGTCGGCACGAGGGGCGGGCCGGGGGCGGGTCAGGGGGCGGGCGGGAAGAGCACCGGCACGGCCGAGACCAGGTGCGATGCCCGGTCCAGGGCGCTCGCCAGCAGCGCCAGGTCCGTCGGCCCGTTGCCCAGCTCCCGGACCGGGCGGCGGGCCGGCGGATCGCCGACCCGCTCCCACTCCAGCGGGACGACCGTCGGCCGCTGCGTCGCCGTGCGCGGGATCCGGCCGGTCACCCGGCCGCCCTGGAAGGGCACCGAGCGCCCGTCCGTCCGGTGCAGCACCCCCCGGCCGGCCGGCGGGCGGTCCCGGCCGTCCGGGGCCGGACCCGGTTCCGGGCCCTCGCCGGCCGTCAGCTCCACCCGCAGGCAGGCCACCCGGCCCAGCTCGGTGTCGGCCGTGCGCTCCGGGCGGGCCGTCGTCGCGACCAGGTGCACGCCGAGGCGGCCGCCGTCGCGGGCCACGGCCTCCAGCGCCCGGACCACCGAACCGGCCGCGGGCCGCCCCGGACTGCCCAGGGCCGGCGCCACCAGCGCGTCGAAATCGTCGACCAGGACCACCAGCCGCGGCAGCGGGGTGGGCCCGGACAGCTCGGCCTTCGCCGTGCCCGACCGCAGCCGCAGCGTGCCCGAGCGCTGCGGCTCCAGGTCCCCGCGCAGCTCCGCCGCGCTCGGCTGGCGCGGCGAGACCAGCCGGCCGGCCAGCTCGCGCTGCGCGTGCCAGTCCGCGAAGGCGGCCCCGTCGAGGAGCTCCGCGCGGCGCTTGAGCTCGGCGCCCAGCGCCTGCGCGAACTCCCGCATCCGCAGCGGGTCGCTGGCGACCAGGTGGGCCGACACGTGCGGCAGCTCGGTGCAGGGCAGCAGGCCCTCCCCGCGCTCCCCGCCCGCCCCGTCGAGCAGGAGCAGGCCGAGCCGGTCCGGGCGCGCGGCCGAGCTCAGGGAGGCGGCGACCGAGCGCAGCAGCTCCGTGCGGCCGCTGCCCGCGGGGCCCTCGATCAGCAGGTGCGGGCCCTCGGCGACCAGCTCCAGGCCCACCGGGCCGCGCAGTCCGCTGCCGAGCACCACCTCGGCCAGCCCGCCCACGGCCTGCCCCTGGTCCGTCGCCGCGGCCCAGCGGGCCATCAGGGAGGCCGGGGTGGCCCGGGCCAGCCCCAGCTCGTCGAGGAGCCGGGCCGTGGCCGGGAGGGCCGCGGCGGAGCCCTGCCGGGGCGCGGAGCCCGCGGCCTCGGAGCGCAGCGGGGCCAGCGCGCGGGCGAACCGCTCGGCCCAGGCGGCCGACACGGCGTCCGCCACGACCGTCGTCCCGTGCCCCGCGGGGCGGCCGCCGGAGACCGGGAGCACCCGCAGGGAGGTGGCCACGTCCCCGCTGAGCAGGGCGGCCGTACCGCAGTCGCGGAAGGCGGGGGAAGCCGCGCAGGCCGCCTCGAAGGTGTCGGAGACCGGGGAGGCCGGGGAGGCGGCCGGGGCCTCCGCCAGGCACAGCACGTGCACCCCGGCGGCCGGGCCGTGCCCCGCCAGCCGGGCCGCGGCCTCGCGCAGCGGACCCGGACCGGGGTCCCCGTCGAGGACGAGCACGGTGCGCGGGCCGCGGTACGCGGCGGCCGCCTCGGCCACCGCCCGGCGGTCCGCGGCGGCCCAGCCGGGCCCGAGCGGGCTGTCGTCCAGCCGCCGGGTCAGCTCGGCGGTGCGGGCGGCGGCCTGCTCCTTGTCGAAGGCGAGCAGCAGCCGGCAGTCCTGGCCGTGCGCGGGGCGCGTGTGCGGGAGCCAGCCCAGCCAGGACCACTCCGCCCGCCGCTCGGCCGCGGGCCGGGCCCGGTCCGTGCTGACGAGTACGAGCTCCAGGTCCTGCGGCGCGTGCAGGGCGGCGAGCTGGGCGACGACGGAGCGGGCGAGTCCGGCGAGCCGGGGGCGCGGGCCGGCCAGGCCGAGCGCGCCGCACGCGCGCAGCGGCACCGCGCTGCCGTTCCCCAGCCGCACCAGCAGGGCGTCCGGGTGCTCCGGGCCGCGCTCCCACAGCAGCGGGCCGGGGCCGAGGGCGGCCAGCAGCAGGGCGGCCGGATCGGGCCGCCCGTCGGGAACGGCCCCGGCGGGACCGGGCTCCGGCTCGGGTCCGGCGGCCCGCGCGGGATCTGCCGGGGAGCCGCCGTACGTCTCGTCGCGGCCGAAGCGACGGCGGGCCCAGGCACCGAGCCCGCGCCGCCCGGGTGCCGGGGCGCCGGCCGGGTCCGCGGCGAGGGGGGCCGGGGGAGCGGCGGGGGCGGGCGGGAGGACCGTACCCGCCGCGCGGGGCGGTCCGGCGGGGGCTGCGGCTCCGGGCGCTGCTGCTGCCGGCACTGCCGGGGCCGCGGGCGCATGGGCCGTACCGGTCCGCGGTACGGGGATGGAGGCGGACGCCGGTGCCGGAGCGGCGCCTGGTTTGGCCAGTCTGAGGTGCCCCTCCAGGTCCGGGGTGAGCGCGAGGGCCGGGGCCGGGGACCCGGCCGGGACCAGGCACAGCGCGGACTCGCCGACCGTCAGGACCGCACCGGGGCGCAGCGGCACCGGGGTCCGCCCGACCGGGCGGCCGTCCAGGGCGGTGCCGTTCGTCGAGTCCATGTCGGCCACCGAGACCCGGCCGTCCTCGGCCAGGGTGACCACGCAGTGCAGCCGGGAGACGTCCGGATCGTCCAGCGGGACGTCCGCATCGGCCGAGCGGCCGATGCGCACCGCGCCCCCGTGCAGCAGGTGCACCCCGCCCGCGTCCGGGCCCGCGACCACGTGCAGCCGGGCGGCGGGGCCGGCGGCGGGGGACTCCCCGGCCACCGGCAGGTGCAGGGACAGGACGGCGCCGTCGATCAGCGGGGGCTCGCCCAGCGTGTGGCGCTGGGGGTCGAGCCGCTCGCGGCCCGCGTACAGCAGGACCGTCCCGCCCGTGTCCGGACCGCCGACGGTCGAGGCCAGGCCGGAGGCCACCGCGGCGAGCGGGGTGCCGGCCGGCGCGGTGACGAGCACGTCGCTGCGCGCGCTCCCGCTCGGGTGGCCGCTGCGCGGCCCGAGGACGGTCAGCCGGATCTGCATCGCCGTCAGCGGTCCCTTCTGCGCGGTGCGCCCGGCAGGGGAACCGCGGCAGCACGCCCGCGGACCGCCCCCACCCGGCGCGGACGCGTCGTCCGGTCAGGTCTGCCGGACGCGGGGCTCCCGCCCCCGTGGATCCGGCTGGGTGCATCCTCGCACTTGCCACCGACAACACGCCCGCCAGCCACCCAAAAGTGATCTTGATCGGTCACCCAAGGGTGCACATCCGGACATAAACCGACCCGGGGAATCCCCCGCGGCTTCACCCGCCGCACGCATGTGCGGCAACCAACCGTCCCGCTCCCGCGTCTTCCGGGGGGCCACCCCCTACAGTGGTCGGACAAGAATTTACGGACCAGGGAGCGCATGTCGTGCGGCCAGTCGGCAGCAAGTACCTCCTCGAGGAGCCGCTCGGCCGCGGCGCCACGGGCACCGTCTGGCGTGCGCGCCAGCGCGAGACGGCCGGCGCCGAGGCGGCCGTTCCGGGGCAGCCGGGCGAGACCCTCGCCATCAAGGTGCTCAAGGAAGAGCTCGCGAACGACCCCGACATCGTGATGCGCTTCCTGCGGGAGCGCTCCGTCCTGCTGCGCCTGACCCACCCGAACATCGTGCGCACCCGGGACCTCGTGGTCGAGGGCGACCTGCTCGCCCTGGTCATGGACCTGGTCGACGGCCCCGACCTCTACAAGTACATCCGCGAGAACGGGCCCTTCACCCCGGTCGCGGCCAGCCTGCTGACCGCCCAGATCGCGGACGCGCTCGCCGCCAGCCACGCGGACGGGGTGGTCCACCGCGACCTCAAGCCCGCCAACGTGCTCCTGGACGAGAGCGGCGGCAGCATGAAGCCGATGCTCACGGACTTCGGCATCGCGCGCCTCGCCGACTCCCCGGGCCTGACCCGCACCCACGAGTTCGTCGGCACCCCCGCCTACGTGGCCCCCGAGTCCGCCGAGGGCCGCCCGCAGACCTCGGCCGTGGACATCTACGGCGCCGGCATCCTGCTGTACGAGCTGGTCACGGGCCGCCCGCCGTTCGCGGGGGGCACCGCGCTGGAGGTGCTCCACCGCCACCTCAGCGAGGACCCGCAGCGCCCGCCGACCATGCCGGAGCCGCTCTGGACGGTCATCGAGCGCTGCCTGCGCAAGGAGCCCTCCGAGCGCCCGAGCGCCCTCAGCCTGGCCCGCGGGCTGCGCGTGGTCGCCGCCGGCATCGGCGTGCACTCCTCCCCGACCGAGGTCGAGGCCGCCCTCGGCGTCGGCGCCCTGCTGGCCCCGGACCCCTCCCCGGCCCCGGTCCCCGAGACCCCCGGCGCCGCCGCCCCGACCCAGGTCCTGGCCGCGGGCCCGGCCCAGGGCCCGGCTGGGTACGACCCGAACGCCATGACCAGCGTGCTGCCGCCGGTGGGGGCGAACGACGCCACGTCCGTCCTGCCGCCCGTCGGCGCGAACGACGCCACCTCGGTCCTGCCGAGCTCCGGCGGCCCCGCCGATGCCACCTCGGTCATGCCGCCCGTGCAGCAGCCGGACGCCCCGCACCCGTGGCAGTCCCAGCTCCAGGGCGTGCGCGACCGCAACGAGCAGACGCAGATGCACTACCTCGACCCGAGCGAGGACCCGCTGCGCCGCCGCCCCCAGCGCCGGCCGCAGCAGCCCCAGCAGCCCCCGCACCCGCCGCAGGGCCGGCCCCCGCAGCAGCCCCCGCAGCGCCAGGCGCCGCCCCCGCCGCAGCAGCAGCCGTACCGGCAGGCCCCGCACCAGCAGCCGCAGGGCGGCTACGCGTACCCGCCGCAGCAGTACCAGCAGCCGCAGCACCAGCCCCACCACCAGCCGCAGCCGTACATGGCGCCCCCGCCGCCGCAGCAGTACCGGCAGCCCCAGCAGCAGCACCAGCCGCAGCCCTACGCGGCCCCGCCGCAGCACCAGCAGCCGCAGCAGCCCCAGAGGCCGCAGCCCCCCGCCCCGCGGGAGCCGCGCGAGCCGCGCCGCCGCAGCGCCAACCCGATGCGGATCCCCGGCCTGGGCTGCCTCAAGGGCTGCCTGTTCATGGTCATGCTGTTCTTCGTGGGCGGCTGGCTCATCTGGGAGCTGACCCCGCTCCAGGAGTGGATCGGCACCACCAAGGGCTGGTGGGACCAGCTCGGCACCTGGATCTCCGACATCAGCGACAGCGTGTCCGGGACCAAGCTCTAGGACTGTCCCTTCCGGATCCCGGCGGGTCCGGCGGGCGCCCGCAGACGCCCCCGGGGGTTCTCCCCGGGGGCGTCTGCGTCGCCCCGCAGGCGGCCGATAGCGCCGACTTCATGGATTTGTCGACTTCTGGGGCATGTTTTCGCCCGCAGAAGTGAAGGTCGCCGCGAACTCGGCCCCCTAATGGCGCCCAAGCCCCTCCCGGCCGCGTAGTTTGGGTGCCGTAGGCCAGCGGTTGAGGGAGCAGTCGTGGCACGGAAGATCGGCAGCCGGTACACCGCTCACCAGATCCTGGGGCGCGGCAGCGCAGGCACGGTGTGGCTGGGGGACGGGCCGGACGGCCCCGTCGCCATCAAGCTGCTGCGGGAGGACCTCGCGTCCGACCAGGAGCTGGTGGGACGGTTCGTCCAGGAGCGCAGTGCCCTGCTCGGCCTGGAACACCCCAGCGTGGTCGGGGTCCGCGACCTCGTCGTGGACGGCAACGACCTCGCCCTCGTCATGGACCTCGTCCGCGGCACCGACCTGCGCACCCGGCTCGACCGCGAGCGCCGCCTCGCCCCCGAGGCCGCCGTGGCGATCACCGCCGACGTGGCCGAGGCCCTGGCCGCCGCGCACGCGGCCGGAGTGGTCCACCGCGATGTCAAACCCGAGAACGTGCTCCTGGACATGCAGGGCCCGATCGGCCCCGGCGGCGCCCACCCCGCGCTCCTCACCGACTTCGGCGTCGCCAAGCTCATCGACTCGCCGCGCCGCACCGGGGCGCACGCCTCCGGCACCCGCACCCGCATCATCGGCACCCCCGACTACCTCGCGCCCGAGATCGTCGAGGGCCTGCCCCCGCGCGCGGCCGTGGACATCTACGCCCTCGCCACCGTCCTGTACGAGCTGCTGGCCGGGTTCACCCCCTTCGGCGGGGGCCACCCGGGCGCGGTCCTGCGCCGGCACGTGACCGAGACCGTGGTCCCGCTCCCCGGCATTCCGGACGAGCTGTGGCAGCTGATCGTGCAGTGCCTGGCCAAGGCCCCGGCCTCGCGGCTGCGCGCCTCCGAGCTGTCCGCCCGGCTGCGCGAGCTGCTCCCGCTGCTCGCGGGCATGCCGCCGCTGGATGTGGACGAGCCCGACGACCTGGAGGACGGGGGCGCCGCGGCCGCGGAGGCCCCGTCCGAGGCCGCGGCCCCCGACGAGCCGGTGCGCCGGCGCGGGGCGGTCCCGCTGGTGCCCGGCGGCGCCCTGGACTCCAACCGCGACACCCACACCTCGATGCGGGTCCCCGGGCCCGAGGAGCTGGCCGGCGGGGCCCTCGGCACCGCCCGCGTGCCCCGGTCCGCCGGGGCGCCGCGGCCCGGGTCCGCCCGGCACCGCGCGGAGGCGGTGCGCAAGCGGCGCCTGGTGCTGGGTACGGCCGCGGCCGCCCTGGCGGGGGCCGTCGGCCTCGGCCTGTGGGCGGCCGGGGGCTCCGGCGGCTCCGAGGAGGCGCCCCCGCAGGACAGCAAGCAGTCCGTACCCGACACCACCCCGTAGGCCCGGCACCGCCCCGCAGCCCCGGCCCGTCCGGCGCGCCCGGCCGCGGGGCGGCCCGCGCCCGGCTACGGGGCCAGCAGCTCCGGGTGGTGGCGGCGGGCCACGCCGGGGTGGGCCCGTACCCAGCCCTTGAGCTCGTTGCGCCCGTACTCCGCGTGCAGCGGGTTGGAGGCGTCGTGGGCCACGCCGGGCGCGCGCTCCAGGTACTCCCCGGGGACCGTCTCGATGACGGCGTCCAGCCGCGGGTTGTAGAAGAACGGCACGGAGAACCGCTCCACGGCCCCGGGCGGGCTCACCACCCGGTGGTCCGTGGCGACCAGGTACCCCTCGGTCGCGATCTCCAGCAGCTCGCCCAGGTTCACCACGAAGGCGCCGTCCAGCGGAGGTACGTCGAGGAAACCGCCGTCCTTCACCACCTGGAGCCCGCCCACCGAGTCCTGGAGCAGCAGGGTCAGGAACCCGTAGTCCTTGTGCGCGCCCACGCCCTGCCCCCCGCCGGTCGGGGCGGACCCGGGGTAGCGGATCAGCTTGGTGTGCAGGTGCGGCCGGTCCGCGAAGGCCGCGTCGAAGAAGTCCTCCGGTGCCCCGATGGAGGCGAGCAGCTCCCGCAGCAGCCGGTGCGTGACCGCCGCCAGCCGCTGCTGCCAGTCCAGGACCACCGTGCGCAGCTCGGGCAGCGCCTCCGGCCACTGGTTCGGGCCCTCCAGCCACAGGTACGCCGGGTCGTCCGGGCCGAGCTGCGGCGCGGGCCGCTCGGCGCCCACGTCCAGCTGGTCGCGCCAGTCCGAGGCCCCGCCGGTCAGCTCGTGGCCGATGCGGGTGTAGCCGCGGAAGTGCGGGGAGTTCAGATTGCTCACGGCGAGCCGGTCGGCTTCGGGGAGGGCGAAGAACTGCCTGGTCACGTCCAGGATCCGGGCGGTCTCGGCCGGGGTGACCCCGTGCCCGGTCAGGTAGAGGAAGCCGGTGTCGCGGGCGGCCGCGTGCAGGTCCCTGCGGAAGGCCTCGCGCTGGGCCGGGTCGTCGGCGCGGGAGAGGTCCAGCAGGGGGAGGACGGGAGCGGCGGGCAGGGACGTTTCTTCAGGCGCGGCGGGAGCGGCGGTGGCGGAGGAGGAAGGGTGCGCGGACGGCATGACGGCTCCGTTTCGGATGTCACGGGGTCCTGGTCCCCGGAGGTGTCGGGGAAGCGGAGGGGAGGGGCCTGGGCAGGGGTGGTGCCGGGGCCGCGGGTACCGCGACAGGACCGTGGGAACTAGGCGTGGTGAGAGCGCTTGGTTCTAGTCCGGCGGCAGACAGCCCATGGCAGTGACGCGCATGAAATCCACATGGCGTCGCCTGACGAGAGCAATGGTCATAGCCCGAGGGTACGCCCCGCCGGGCCGGTCCCCCCAACCCCCGATCCGGACGTGACGGCCGGGGCGCCCGGGTGACCAGCTAGGCTGGGGGCGTGGCAGTCGTCGACGTTTCCGAAGAGCTGAAGTCCCTCTCCTCGACCATGGGGTCGATCGAGGCCGTTCTGGACCTCGAAAAGATGAGGGCAGACATTGCCGTGCTCGAGGAGCAGGCCGCGGCCCCGTCCCTGTGGGACGACCCGGACGCTGCCCAGAAGATCACGAGCAAGCTTTCCCACCTCCAGGCCGAGGTCCGCAAGGCCGAGACCCTGCGCGGCCGCATCGACGACCTCGGGGTCATGTTCGAGCTGGCCGAGGAGATGGACGACGCGGACACCCGTGTCGAGGCCGAGGCCGAGCTGACCGCCGTCCGCAAGGCGCTGGACGAGATGGAGGTCCGCACCCTGCTCTCCGGCGAGTACGCCGAGCGCGAGGCGCTGGTCAACATCCGCGCCGAGGCCGGCGGCGTCGACGCCTCCGACTTCGCCGAGCGCCTGCAGCGCATGTACCTGCGCTGGGCCGAGCGGCACGGCTACCCGACCGAGGTGTACGAGACCTCGTACGCCGAAGAGGCCGGCATCAAGTCCACGACCTTCGTGGTCAAGGCCCCGTACGCCTACGGCACCCTCTCCGTCGAGCAGGGCACGCACCGCCTGGTGCGCATCTCCCCCTTCGACAACCAGGGCCGCCGCCAGACCTCCTTCGCGGGCGTCGAGGTGCTCCCCGTCGTCGAGACCAGCGACCACGTCGAGATCGACGAGTCCGAGCTGCGCATCGACGTGTACCGCGCCTCCGGCCCCGGCGGCCAGGGCGTCAACACCACGGACTCGGCCGTCCGCATCACGCACCTGCCGACCGGCATCGTGGTCTCCTGCCAGAACGAGCGCTCCCAGATCCAGAACAAGGCGAGCGCCATGAACGTCCTCCAGGCCAAGCTGCTGGAGCGGCGCCGCCAGGAGGAGCAGGCCAAGATGGACGCCCTCAAGGACGGCGGCAGCTCCTGGGGCAACCAGATGCGCTCCTACGTCCTGCACCCGTACCAGATGGTCAAGGACCTGCGGACGGAGTTCGAGGTCGGCAACCCGCAGGCCGTCCTCGACGGCGAGATCGACGGGTTCCTGGAGGCGGGCATCCGCTGGCGCAAGCAGCAGGAGACCGCCCAGTAGGGCGGTCCCGGCAGCCGCCGCGGTCCCCGCAGCCGCCGCAGACAAGGGGAAAGGGCCCGGAGCTTCACGCTCCGGGCCCTTTCCTGTGGTCCATACGATCGGTTTGCGTGCCTGCGGACGGGCGGACCTACCGCGCTACCAGGGCCAGTGCGGCCACCAGCACCGCCAGGAGCGCAACGAGCGCCATCGGGTTCAGGCCGGCGAAGGGGCTCTCCTGCTGGAGGCGCTCCCGGTTCGCCCGGCACACCGGGCAGCGGCCCTGGGCGACGGGTGCCGCGCAGTTCGCGCACACGAGCCGGTCATATGTCATGCGCTCTCCTCCTCTCGTCCCCTGGGAACAACGCCTGGGGGAACCTGACCGTTCCCCCTACCACTGTGCCAGCTTCGGGGGCATTCGGCGCGGCCCGGCGGACGATCCGTACGGGAACGCGGACATATCGGTCAAGTGTGGACGGCGGCTGCCTTACTCGCGCGGGTTCGCGTAGGGTCACGCACACCTATCCCCGGCGACCGTGGTGCACCCGTGATCCGATTCGACAACGTGTCCAAGTCCTATCCGAAGCAGAACCGGCCCGCCCTCAGGGACGTCTCGCTGGAGATCGCCAAGGGGGAGTTCGTCTTCCTGGTCGGCTCCTCCGGCTCCGGGAAGTCCACCTTCCTGCGGCTGCTGCTGCGCGAGGAGCGCGCGAGCCACGGCCAGGTGCACGTCCTCGGCAAGGACCTGGCGAGACTCTCCAACTGGAAGGTCCCGCAGATGCGGCGCCAGCTGGGCACGGTCTTCCAGGACTTCCGCCTGCTGCCCAACAAGACGGTCGCCCAGAACGTCGCCTTCGCCCAGGAGGTGATCGGCAAACCCCGCGGGGAGATCCGCAAGGCCGTCCCCCAGGTGCTGGACCTCGTCGGCCTCGGCGGCAAGGAGGACCGGATGCCGGGCGAGCTCTCCGGCGGCGAGCAGCAGCGCGTGGCCATCGCGCGCGCCTTCGTCAACCGGCCCGCCCTGCTGATCGCCGACGAGCCCACCGGCAACCTCGACCCGCAGACCTCGGGCGGCATCATGAAGCTGCTGGACCGGATCAACCGGACCGGCACCACGGTGATCATGGCGACCCACGACCAGCAGATCGTCGACCAGATGCGCAAGCGCGTCATCGAACTCGAACAGGGCCGTCTCGTGCGCGACCAGTCGCGCGGCGTCTACGGCTACCAGCACTGAAAGGCCTGAAGAGACGCCATGCGCGCGCAGTTCGTCCTGTCGGAGGTCGGCGTCGGTCTCCGCCGCAACCTCACCATGACCTTCGCGGTCGTCATCTCCGTCGCCCTTTCCCTGGCCCTGTTCGGCGGCTCCCTGCTCATGCGCGACCAGGTGAGCCAGATGAAGGGCTACTGGTACGACAAGGTCAACGTCTCGATCTACCTCTGCAACAAGAACGAGGCGGAGGCCGGGGCCAAGGCGGGCGGCGGCGCCACCTGCGCCAAGGGTGCGGTCACCGCCGAGCAGAAGCAGCAGATCGAGTCCGAGCTCAAGAAGATGGACCTGGTCGAGAAGGTCACGTACGAATCGGCCGACGAGGCGTACAAGCACTACAAGGAGCAGTTCGGCGACACCCCGCTGGCCGCCTCCATCACCCCCGACCAGATGCAGGAGTCCTTCCGGGTCAAGCTCAAGGACCCGGAGAAGTACAAGGTCATCACCACCGCCTTCGCGGGGCGCGACGGGGTGCAGTCGGTCCAGGACCAGCGCAGCGTCCTCGACAACCTCTTCGGGCTGCTCGACGTGCTGAACAAGGCGGCGCTCGTCGTGATGCTGATCATGCTGGTGGTGGCCCTGCTGCTGATCGTCAACACGGTGCGGGTCTCGGCGTTCAGCCGTCGGCGTGAGACCGGGATCATGCGCCTGGTCGGCGCCTCCAGCTTCTACATCCAGATGCCGTTCATCATGGAGGCCGCCCTCGCCGGGCTCATCGGCGCGGTCGTCGCCTGCGGGATGCTGATCACGGGCCAGTACTTCGTGATCGACAACGGCGTGGCCCTCAAGGACAAGCTGGAGCTGATCAACTTCATCGGCTGGGACTCGGTGGTCACCAAGCTCCCGCTGGTCCTCGCGATCGGCCTGCTGATGCCGGCCGTCGCCGCGTTCATCGCATTGCGCAAGTACCTGAAGGTGTGACAAGCACCCCGGTGGCGGTACGGGCAACCCCCCGTGCCGCGCCGGGCCTTGTCCTAGACTCGGCGCCATGCCGGGTCCCCCCGCTCCTCCACTCCGGCCCCGTGATCTGCGTCGCGGGGCCGTTCTCACGTTCGTCTTCCTCGGGACGCTGGCCACCGCGGCCGTCACCGGCTGCTGGGAGCGCCAGGACCAGGCCGGGGCCGCCGCACCCGCCGGGGCGTCAAGCGCCGCCGCCGGGTCCGCCTCGCTCCCCGCCCCGTCCGCTCCCCGCGCCCCGCGCACGGCCGACCGGGCCGCCGTCGCCCGCGCCGCCGCCGCGGCCGCGGCGGACGGCAAGTCGGGGACGCAGGCCGCGCAGGACGTGGTCAGCCGCAGCGGGGACCGGTGGGGCGCGGTGTACGCGCCCGCCGAGTACGCCGAGTTCGAGCAGGCCCTCGACGGCAGCTACACCGGCGTCGGGATCCGGGTCGAGCCCCGCCCCGACGGGCGGATCGCCGTGGCCCAGGTCCGGCCCCGCGGGCCCGCCGACCGGGCGGGCGTACGGCCTGGGGACCGGCTCCACACGGTGGACGGCCGGCGGGTGGCCGGACTGCGGCCCGCCGACGTCGTGGCCCTGCTGCGCGGCGACCCCCGGCGGGCCGAGGCGGGCACCCCGGTGGTCCTCGGGCTGGAGCGGGCGGGCCGGGCCCTCACCGAGACCCTGCGGCGCGAGCGGCTCAGCGTCGAGGCCGTGACCGTCCGCAGCCTCCCCGGCGGGGTGACCCTGATCAAGGTGGCCTCCTTCACGCGGGGCTCGGGGGAGCGGGTGCGCGAGGCCGTGCGCCGGGCCCCGGCGGGCGGCGGGCTGCTGCTGGACCTGCGCGGCAATCCGGGCGGGCTGGTCAGCGAGGCCGTCGCGGCCGCGTCGGCCTTCCTCGACGGGGGCCTGGTGGCCACGTACGACGTGCGCGGGGCCCAGCGGGCGCTGTACGCGCAGCGCGGCGGGGACACCGGCCGGCCGCTGGTCGCCCTCGTGGACGGCGGCACGATGAGCGCGGCCGAGCTGGTCACCGGCGCCCTCCAGGATCGCGGCCGGGCCGTCACGGTCGGCACCCGGACCTTCGGCAAGGGGGCGGTGCAGATGCCGACGGAGCTGCCGGACGGCTCGGTGGCCGAGCTGACGGTCGGCCAGTACCGGACCCCGGCGGGCCGCAGTCTGGACGGCAGCGGCATCGCCCCGGACCTGTCGGTGGCCGAGCGGGCCGAGGAGCGGGCCCGCTCGGTATTGAGTGGCCTCGGGGCGGGGTCGTAGTGCGAAAATGACCGCACTATGGCTAAGGAAAAAGGGCGCAAGCTGATCGCGCAGAACAAGAAGGCGCGGCACGACTACACGATCATGGACACGTACGAGTGCGGGCTCGTGCTGACCGGCACCGAGGTCAAGTCGCTGCGGCAGGGCCGGGCCTCGCTGGTCGACGGCTTCGTGCAGATCGACGGGCACGAGGCCTGGCTGCACCAGGTGCACGTGCCGGAGTACTCCCAGGGCACCTGGACGAACCACAGCGCGCGGCGCAAGCGCAAGCTGCTCATGCACCGGGCCGAGATCGACAAGCTGGAGTCCAAGGCGCAGGAGTCGGGCCACACGATCGTGCCCCTCGCCCTGTACTTCAAGGACGGCCGGGCCAAGGTCGAGATCGCGCTGGCGAAGGGCAAGAAGGAGTACGACAAGCGGCAGGCCCTGCGGGAGAAGCAGGACACCCGTGAGACGAACCGCGCCATCTCCGCGGCCCGGCGCCGGCAGCGCGCCGCGTAAAAGGGCTTGGCATCGCACGGTCCGCGTCGCGTACGATGTGCACAGCACCGCCTGGTGAGCGGCGCAGCTTGAAAAATCAACATGGGGATGATCGGTTTCGACAGCGGCTGTCGAAACAGGAGAAGCGAGCCGAGGAAGCGGCAATGATCTCGTTAACCACGTGTCGCAACCAATAATCGCCAACACCAAGAGCGATAACTCCCGCTTCGCCCTCGCTGCCTAATTTTTAGGTAACGAACAGAAGCCTCTGTGAGGAGCGTCAGCCCGGGGATGGTCCCGACCCGGATCCTGGCGTCATCTAGGGATCTAAACCCCTTGCCCCGGTCACGGGGGCAGGGGGGAAATCAAACAGTGACTGAGCCCGTCGGAGACTTGTCCGCGTGATCTCCGGGGCTGAGAAACTCATAGCGGACTGCGCTCGGAGAAGTCCTTTTTCCGCACCGTTGGACGCGGGTTCGATTCCCGCCATCTCCACTCATCCCATGTGGGCGAAGGCCCCGCCACCCGGTTTCCGGGGGCGGGGCCTTCGTCATGTGCGGGGGGTGGTCAGCAGAACGGGATCTGGTGGAGGTTGTCGGCGTAGCGGGCCGAGATCCAGCCCGAGGTGCCGGCGAGCTTGTACCAGACGGTGTTGCCCTGGACGGACTCACCGTTGATCTTGCACTGGACCGGGACCACGGTGTTGTGGGCGATCCTGCCCAGGCTGGTGTGGTCGGTGCCGGGGCCGGAGCGGACGTTCAGGCCGTGGCCGGAGGCGGTGATCCGGGCCTTCAGGGCCTTGTCCGCCGGCTTCGACGGCTTGCCCGGCTTGGAGTCCTTCGGGGGCTTGGGCTTGTGGTCCGTCCCGCACTTCTTGCAGACGCCGGGCTTGCCGGTGTCGCCCTTCGGTCCCTTCGGACCCTGGGGGCCCTGCGGTCCGCGCGGGCCCGTGTCGCCCTTCGGACCCTTGTGGCCCTTCGGCCCCTGCGGGCCGGGGTGCCCCTTCGGGCCCTTCGGGCCGGTGTCGCCCTTCGGTCCCTTCGCACCGGGGTGGCCCTTCGGGCCCTTGGGGCCGGCGTCGCCCTTGTCACCCTTGTGTCCCTTGGGGCCCGTGTCGCCCTTGTGGCCCTTCGGGCCCTCCGGGCCGCGCGGTCCGCGGTCGCCCTGCGGTCCGCGGGGGCCGGTGTCCCCGCGGTCGCCCTTGTCCCCCTTGTCGCCCTTGTCCCCCTTGGGGCCGCCCGCCGGGCCCTGCGGGCCCTCGGGTCCGCGCGGTCCGGACGGTCCGCGGTCGCCCTGGGGGCCGGCCGGACCCCGGTCGCCCTGCGGTCCGGCGGGTCCGCGGTCACCGGTGTCGCCCTTGTCGCCCTTCGGTCCGCCGGACGGGCCTTCGGGTCCGCGCGGTCCGCGGTCGCCCTGCGGTCCGGCCGGTCCGCGGTCGCCCTGCGGTCCCTGCGGGCCCTGGGGCCCGGCCTCGCCGCGGTCTCCGCGGTCGCCCTTGTCGCCCTTGTCGCCCTTGGGTCCGGGCTTGCCGGGCTTGCCCGGCTTCCCCTCCTTGCCCGGCTTCCCGTGCTGGCCGTCCTTGCCGGGCTTCCCGTGGTGGCCCGGCTTGCCCTCCTTGCCGTCCTCGCCCTTGGGGCCGGTGACCGGGGTGGACACCGCGAAGAGGACCGGAGCGCCCGCCCCCGTCTCCCATTCGCCCTCGCCGAGGGTCGTGCCCTGCGGGGCGGCCGCGTCCACCTGCACGGTCACGCCGAGCCGGGTGCGCGTGTCCGAGGCGAAGGCGAACCCGGCGCGGGTGGCGGCCTCGCAGGTCATGGCGCGCTGGTCGGGGGAGAGGGTGCAGGGCACGGCCGAGCGGTCACCGCCCCCGTCCCAGGACACCCCGGCCTCGGGGAAGGTGGTCCGCTCCGGGGCGGTGATCCGGAAGGTGGAGCTCAGGGCCTGGCCCGAGCCGTTGTCCGCCACGATCACCACGCGGCCGGACGTGCCGGGTGCGATGGAGGGGACGTACGGCTGGGAGAAGCGGATGTTGGACTCGTCGGCGAGCGCGGGGGCGGCGGGCACCAGGAAGCTCGCGGTGACGGCCGCGACGACCAGGGCCGCGGGGGCGCAGCGGAAAGACGACAAGGGGGTTCCTCCACGAGGAAGGCGGGGGTGGTCACCACCAGTTAAAGCGGATCGTGGGATGAGGTGCCGGGCGCGACGCCGGGGCGGTCACTCGGCAGGCGGGTGACCGGGGTCCGCACGGCGCAGCAGAAGGTGCGGAAGGGGCCGCGGTGCGCTCCGCCGGGGCGGAGGAGTGCGGACGGCCGTCCGTGTCTGCGACAGGTGTGCGCCGGGCCGGGGGTGCGGGCGTTCGGGAAGCCGTACGTCCGTGCGCCCGCACCCCTGTCCGTCCGCGCTACCGCGCGCCCGAGGGCTGCGGGGTGCGGCGGCCCCGGGGCAGGAGGCGGGCGCAGGCGGCGAGGAGGGCGAGGAGTCCGGCCGCCGCGGGCAGGGCGTACGCGGCCGCGGGCCCGGCGTGCTCCACGCTCCAGCCGCCGCTCGCCGCCCCGGCCGCGACTCCGGCGAGCAGGGCCGTCACGGCCAGGGTCATCCCCTCGTTGAGCCGGCCCTCCGGGGTCATCCGCTGGAGCAGTGCCATGCCGGTGACCAGCGTCGGCGCGGTGGCCATGCCCGCCGCGAGCAGGGCGGCCGCCAGCAGCGGCAGCGAGTCCGAGGCGGCCGCCGCGTACGGCAGGCACATCAGCCCCGCCATCGCGGCCACGCACAGCAGCAGCCGCCGCTGCGGCCCGGCGGCCGGGGGCAGCGTGCCGTACAGCAGTCCGGCCAGGCAGGAGCCGAAGGCCTGGAGGGCCAGGACCGGGCCCGCGCCCGCGCCCAGCCCGCGGGAGTCGAGCCAGGCGAGGGAGACCACCTCCATCGAGCCGAAGATCATGCCCATGGCGAGGAAGAGCACCAGCAAACCGGGCATCCCGGGGGCCCGCAGGGGGGCCGGGCCGCGGCCTCCGCCGGGTGCGGGCGGCGGTTCGGTGGCGCGCTGCGCGGTGAACACGGCCATGCCCGTGAGCAGCAGGACGGCCCCGGCGAGGGTGGCGGCCTCGGGGAAGAGCGCCGTGCACAGGAAGGCGGCCACGACCGGGCCCAGCATGAAGCACAGCTCGTCGGCGGCCTGTTCGAAGGAGTTGGCGGTGTGCAGGGACGCCGGCCGGCCGCGCAGCAGGTGGGCCCAGCGGGCCCGGGACAGGCCGCCGATGTTGGGGGTGGTCGCCGTGGCCGCGTACGAGGCGAAGAGGGTCCAGTCGGGGGCCCCCGTGCGTACGCACAGCACCAGAGAGAGGGAGCCGAGCACCGCCAGCACGGTGGCCGGGAGCGCGACCCTGGCCTGCCCGTACCGGTCCACCAGCCGCGCGGTCCACGGCGCGGCCACCGCGGTGGCGGCCAGGCCCGTGGCGGTGACCGCCCCGGCCAGGGCGTACGAGCCCCGCTGCCCGGCGATCATCATCACCGCGCCGACCCCGAACATGCCCATGGGCAGCCGGGCGACGAGGTTGCCCGCGGTGAAGGCCCGGGTCCCGGGGACCGAGAACAGGCGCCGGTACGGGCCGGGGGCCCGGACCCGCGCCGCCCGCGCCGGCCCGCCGGAGGGCCCGCTCCGCCCTCCGGGCCCGGCCGGTGCGGCGGAGTCGTCGGCGGGACAAGCGGCGGGCGGGGCAGGGGAGACGGAGGGGGCGGGGGAGGTGTGGGCGATCACGAGGGTGGAGCCGGTGACGGCGAGGAGCGGCGGCATGGGGCCAGCCTCGCCCCGCCCCGCCCGGCCGGTCCAACACCTGATCCGCCCCCATTCACGCACCCCTGTTGTGAGTCCTGCTAGCCTCGCCCGATGCGCTCCGTGCACCCCGACATCGAACCCCGCCTGCTGCGCGGGTTCGTCGCCGTCGCCGAGGAACTGCACTTCACCCGGGCCGCCCACCGCCTCTACGTCGCCCAGCAGGCCCTCAGCCGCGATGTGCGCCGCCTCGAACGGCAGCTGGGCGCCGAGCTGTTCAACCGGACCACCCGCCAGGTCGAGCTCACCGCCGACGGCGAGCGGCTGCTGCCGCACGCCCTGCGGGTGCTGCGCGCCTACGAGGAACTCGCCGCCGCCTGCGGCCCCGACACCCGCCGCGCCCTGCTCGTCGACCTCAACACCGACGGCCCCGGCACCGCCCGCACGGTCCTCGACCACGCCCGCACCCTGGTCCCCGACCAGGAGCTGATGGCCCGCTTCGAGAGCGGACTCACCCACGCCGCCGCCGAGATCGCCGCCGGCCGCCTCGACGTGTCCTTCGGACGGGTCGGCGGGCTGGCGCCGGCCCTGCGCGCCCGGCTGGACTGGCAGCCCGTACGGTACGAGCCGCTTGCCGTGCTGCTGCCCGAGAGCCACCCCCTGGCCGCGGAGCCGGCCGTGCCCCTGGACGCCCTCGCCGGGCAGGACGTGTACGCGGGCGCCGGGAACCCGCGGACCCTGGAGTGGACCGACCTGGCCCGCCGGCTCTTCGAGGGCCGGGGCATCCGGATCGCCCCGCCCGAGCCGCTGGCCATCGGCAAGGAGGAGTTCCGCCGGGTCATGACCAAGAACGGCAAGCCCGTCCTCGCCGCCGTCGGCTTCCTGGACATGCCCGCCACCGTCAAACGCCCCCTGATCGGCCCGGTCCCGCTCTCCCCGCTGTCCATGGTCTGGCGCCGCGGACTGCGCCACCCCGGGCTCGACGCCCTGCGCCGTGCCGCGGCCGCCCTGGCCGCCGCACACGGCTGGCTGGACCGCCCCGGGGACTCCTGGACCCCCGAGCCGCTCACAGCCGGTCCCGGCGGCGGGTGAGAGGACCGTTCCGCCCCGGTCACCCGCCGGGGACCGGGCCGGAAACGCGCGCTCCCTAGCGTCGGGCTCCACGGACCCGACACCTGTGGAGGCGCGAGATGACTGCCCCGAGCACCACCGCCGCAGCGCGCAAGGGGGGCCGCTGGATCGAGCGGTGGGACCCCGAGGACGAGGCCTTCTGGGCGGAGACCGGCGCGAAGACAGCGCGGCGCAACCTCGTCTACTCGGTCTTCTCCGAGCACATCGGCTTCTCCATCTGGTCCCTGTGGTCCGTGATGGTCCTCTTCATGGGGCCGGAGTACGGCATCGACCCGGCCGGTAAGTTCACCCTCATCGCCACGGCGACCTTCGTCGGCGCCCTCGTCCGGGTCCCCTACACCTTCGCCGTCGCCAAGTTCGGCGGCCGGAACTGGACGGTCATCGCCGCCGTCCTCCTCCTCGCCCCCAGCCTGGCCGCCTTCGCGGTCATGGAACCGGGCACCTCGTACCCGACCTTCCTGCTGGTCGCGGCCCTCACCGGGGTCGGCGGAGGCAACTTCGCCTCCTCCATGACCAACATCAACGCCTTCTTCCCGCTGCGGAAGAAGGGCTGGGCCCTCGGACTCAACGCAGGCGGCGGCAACATCGGCGTGCCGGTGGTCCAGCTCGCCGGACTCCTCGTCATCGGCACCGCGGGCGCCGCCCACCCGCGGCTCCTGATCGCCGCCTACATCCCGCTCGTCGTGGTCGCGGCCGTCCTGGCCGCCGTACGGATGGACAACCTGGCCCCCGTCCGCAACGACACCGGAGCCGTCAGGGAGGCCCTGCGCGACGGCCACACCTGGATCATGGCCTTCCTCTACACCGGCACCTTCGGCTCCTTCATCGGCTACAGCTTCGCCTTCGGGCTCGTGCTCCAGACCCAGTTCGGGCGCACCCCGCTGCAGGCCGCCTCGCTCACCTTCATCGGACCGCTGCTCGGCTCGCTCATCCGGCCCGTCGGCGGCTCGCTCGCCGACCGGTACGGCGGCGCCAGGATCACCCTCGGCACCTTCACGGCCATGGCGGGCGCCACCGGCGTGGTCGTCGCCGCCTCCCTGCGCGAGTCGCTCCCGGTCTTCCTCGTCGGCTTCATCGCCCTCTTCGTCCTCAGCGGGATCGGCAACGGCTCCACGTACAAGATGATCCCCGGCATCTTCCAGGCCAAGGCCGTGGCCCGCGGCATGGCCGGCGAGGCCGCGGCGGCCTACGGGCGGCGGCTGTCCGGGGCCGCGATGGGCCTCATCGGGGCCGTCGGCGCCCTCGGCGGACTCGGCATCAACCTGGTCTTCCGCGAGGCCTTCCTCAGCACCGGCAGCGGAACCGCCGCCTTCGTCACCTTCCTCGGCTTCTACGCCGCCTGCTGCGCGGTCACCTGGGCCGTATACCTCCGGCGGCCGGTGGCCGCCCCCGCCGAGGGGCCCGACAGCGCGGCGAAGCCGCAGCTCAGCTACGCCGAGGTGTGAGCACCCGCACCGGCCGGGACCACGTGTAACGGCCGCGAAATACGGCCGAACCGAGCCTGTCACGCCCCGTTGGCAGGCTCGGCTGCGGCGTACCGCCCCCACGCGCAAGGCAGGTCACGATGGCAGAGACTGACGGCACCGCAGGCACCGGCGGGAGCGCCGCCCGGACGCCCGCCCCGCAGACCGCCCCGGCCGGGGCCCCCGCCACCGGACCGCTGGCCGGATTCACCGTCGGCATCACCGCGGCCCGCCGGGCGGAGGAGCTCGCCACCCTCCTCCAGCGCCGCGGGGCCGCCGTCCAGCACGCCCCCGCGCTGCGGATCGTGCCCCTCGCCGACGACAGCGAACTCCTCGCCGCCACCAAGGAGCTCATCGACTGCGCCCCCGACACCGTCGTCGCCACCACCGCCATCGGCTTCCGCGGCTGGATCGAGGCCGCCGACGGCTGGGGCATCGGCGACGACCTCCTCGCCCGGCTCCGCGGATCCGAACTCCTCGCCCGCGGACCGAAGGTGAAGGGCGCCATCCGCGCCGCCGGACTGGTCGAGGCCTGGTCCCCCGACTCCGAATCCCTCGCCGAGGTACTGGACCGGCTGCTCGCCGTCGGCGTCGCAGGCCGCCGCATCGCCCTCCAGCTCCACGGGGAGCCGCTGCCCGGATTCGTCGAAGCCCTGGAGGCGGCCGGCGCCGGGGTCGTCGTCGTCCCCGTCTACCGCTGGCTGCCGCCGCTGGACCAGGCCCCGCTGGACCGGCTGATCGACGCCGTCGCCGGCCGCGCCCTCGACGCCGTCAGCTTCACCTCCGCCCCCGCCGCCGCCTCCCTGCTCGCCCGCGCCGGGGAGCGCGGCCTGCTGACGGCCGTGCTCGACGCCCTGCACGGAGACGTCCTCGCCGCCTGCGTCGGCCCGGTCACCGCCCTGCCGCTCCAGGCGCACGGGATCGCCACCGTCCAGCCGGAGCGCTTCCGGCTCGGACCGCTGGTCTCGCTGCTGTGCACCGAACTGCCCGGCCGCACCCGGGTGCTGCCGGTCGCCGGGCACCGGATGGAGATCCGCGGGCACGCCGTCCTCGTCGACGGCGCCCTGCGGCCCGTACCGCCCGCCGGGATGGCCCTGCTGCGCGCGCTGGCCCGGCGGCCCGGCTGGGTGGTGCCCCGCTCCGAACTGCTGCGGGCCCTGCCCGGCGCGGGCCGCGACGAGCACGCCGTGGAGACCGCCATGACCCGGCTGCGCGCGGCCCTCGGCGCACCCCGGCTGATCCAGACCGTGGTCAAACGCGGGTACCGGCTCTCCCTGGACGCGCCGGCGGAGGACGCGTACGGGCGGTAGGGGGCCCATCCGCAGCCGGTCCGCCGCGGCTTGCGGTCGGCGGGGTTCCGGTCGCGGCCCCGCGGGGGCACTCTGGAGAAGCGTTACGGCACTCTCCGGACCCCTGAGGCGGTGGCGGGCATGAGCGGCTCGTACGGGCTGTGGTTCGACTCCGGGCGCATCTGCCTGGACCTCCTGGCGACCGGCGGGCCGCGCGAGCGGCTCTGCGGGACCGGCGAACTGCGGTGCTGGCTCCTCGGCGCCGGACTCGTCCCCGCCGGCACCCCCCTCACCCGCGTGGACGGCGGCTGGCTGCCCCGCTTCCACACCCTGCGCACCGACATCGGCGCCCTCGTCCGCCCCGGCCCGCCCGCCGCGGCCACCGCCCCCGCCGCCGTCCCCGCCGAGGCCGCGCTCGCCCGTGTCAACGCCCTGGCCGCCGGGGCACCCCCGCGGCTGTGCGCCGTACGGGCCGCCGACGGGGCCCTCGTACGGGAGCTGCCCGGCGGGCCCGACTGCGCGGCCCTGCTCGCCGCCGTCGCCCGCGACGCCGTCGAACTCCTCACCGACCCGGGCGAGTACGACCTGCTGCGCTCCTGCGAGGGGGAGGGCTGCACCCGCGTCTACCTCGACACCTCCCGGGGCCGGCGCCGCCGCTGGTGCTCCAGCGAGCTGTGCGGCAACCGCGAGCGGGTGGCCCGCCACCGGCGGCGCGCCGTCGCGGCCCGCCGGTAAGGCGGGTGCGGGGACGGGTTCCGGTCGCGTACGGTTGACGGTCGCCCATGCACGTCAGAAGGGGGCCCCGGTGGCCGCGCAGGATGCCGTCGATCGCACGGTCGCAACCACGGCAGATTCGGCAGATACGGAAGATTCCGTCCGCGATCGCGAGATCGCGGTGGAGCAGGCGCATCTGGACCAGGTGTACCGGCGTCTCGAGGAGAAGATCCACGAGGCCGAGTTCCTGATGAACGACGCGGCCCAGCGGGGCCAGGTCGGGACCCCGGGCGCGCTCGCCGAGCGCGACGCCCAGGTCTTCCGCGCCGGCATCCACCTCAACCGCCTCAACAACGAGTTCGAGGACTTCCTCTTCGGCCGCATCGACCTCGTCCTCGGCAAGGACGGCGAGCGCGGCGCCGACGGCGCGTACACCTCCGTCTCCCCGGCCGAGGACGCCATCCGCGAGAGCGCCTCCGGACCGGTCGCCGATATCGCCGAGACCCTGCGCATCGGGCGCATCGGCGTCCTCGACGCCGACTACTCCCCGCTCGTCATCGACTGGCGGGCGCCGGCCGCGGCCCCCTTCTACCGCTCCACGCCCAAGGAGCCCGGCCGCGTCGTGCGCCGCCGCGTGATCCGTTCCAAGGGGCGCAGGGTGCTCGGTGTCGAGGACGACCTGATGCGCCCCGAGGTCACCGCCTACCTCGACGGCGCCGAGCTGCCCGCCGTCGGCGACGGCGCCCTCATGGCCGCGCTGGGCCGGGCCCGCACCCACACCATGCGCGACATCGTCTCCTCCATCCAGGCCGAGCAGGACCTCGTCATCCGGGCCCCCGCCGCCTCCGTCGCCGAGGTCTCCGGCGGACCCGGCACCGGCAAGACCGCCGTCGCCCTGCACCGCGCCGCCTACCTCCTCTACCAGGACCGCCGCCGCTACGCCGGCGGCATCCTGATCGTCTCGCCCACCCCTCTGCTCGTCGCCTACACCGAGGGCGTGCTGCCCTCCCTCGGCGAGGAGGGCCAGGTCGCCATCCGCGCCCTCGGCTCCCTGGTCGACGGCGCCGAGGCCACCGCGTACGACGAGCCCGCCGTGGCCCGCGTCAAGGGCTCCTCCCGGATGCTCAAGGTCCTGCGCAAGGCCGTCCGCGGGGCCCTGGAGCTCGGCGCGGCCCCCGAGACCCTGCGCGTGGTCGCCTTCGGCCGCCGCCAGGAGCTGGAGGCCCCCGAGCTCGACCGGATCCGGCAGACCGTCCTCGGCGGCACCGCCCCCGTGAACCTGCTGCGCCCGCGCGCCCGCAGGCTGCTCCTGGACGCCCTGTGGGCCAAGTCCGGCGGGGCGAACCGGCACACCGACCCCGAGCTCGCCGCCGAGCTGCGCTCCGGATTCGACGAGGACGTCTCCACCGAGGACTCCTTCCTCGAGTTCCTGAACGCCTGGTGGCCCGAGCTCACCCCGCGCGGGGTGCTCGCCGCGATGGCCGACGAGCGCCGGCTCGGCCGCTGGTCCCGCCGGGTGCTCAACCCCCGCGAGACCCGGCAGCTGGCCCGCTCGCTGCGCCGGGCCGGCCCCCGGGCCGAGGGCCCCCTGTCCGTGCACGACGTGGCCCTGCTCGACGAGCTCCAGATGCTGCTGGGCGCCCCCGCCCGGCCCAAGCGCAAGCGGGAGCTCGACCCGCTGGACCAGCTCACCGGGCTGGAGGAGCTGATGCCGCAGCGCGAGGAGAGCCGCCGGGAGCGCGCCGAGCGGCTGGCGGCGGAGCGCACGGACTACGCGCACGTGATCGTGGACGAGGCCCAGGACCTCACCCCGATGCAGTGGCGGATGGTGGGCCGCCGCGGCCGGCACGGCACCTGGACCGTGGTGGGCGACCCCGCCCAGTCCTCGTGGACCGACCCCCAGGAGGCCGCGGCCGCCCGGGACGAGGCCCTGGGCACCCGCCCCCGCCGCCGCTTCACCCTGACCGTGAACTACCGCAACCCCGCCGAGATCGCCGAGCTGGCCGCGAAGGTGCTCGCCCTGGCCATGCCGGGCGCCGAGTCCCCGCGGGCCGTGCGCTCCACCGGGCTGCGCCCGCGGTTCACGGCGGCGCAGGGCGGACTCGGCGAGGCCGTGCGCGCCGAGACGGCCCGGCTGCTGGAGCAGGTCGACGGCACGGTCGGCGTGGTGGTGGCCATGGACCGGCGCGAGGAGGCCGCCGGCTGGCTGGCGGACCTGGGCGCGCGGGCGGTGGCCCTGGGCAGCCTGGAGGCCAAGGGCCTGGAGTACGACGCCACGGTCGTGGTCTCCCCGGCGGAGATCGCGGACGAGTCCCCGGCGGGCCTGCGGGTGCTGTACGTGGCCCTGACGCGCGCCACCCAGCAGCTGACGGTGGTCTCCGCGGACCGCGACCGGCCGGACGCGGACGGGGTGCCGGAGCTGCTGCGGGACTGAGCCGACCGGCTGGTGACCTGGCCGAGTGGCGGGACACGGGACCGCTTCCGGCGAACCTTTGTTAGCCTGGTTACGGCACCGGCTCGATCCAAGCCCCCGGGCCCAACCTTCGTCGCTTAGAGCGACCACTTGCCGCGAGGCGAGCATGGCGGGTCGGTGTCATAGGCGTTGATACAGGTCCGCGCCCCTCCTCCGGGAGGGGCGCGGACCTTTTTTGTGCCTGCGCACCCTTCCTCCCCCTCCTGAAATCTCGTATGGTGGAAGAGTCTTTCCGAAATTTGGAGCTGGTTACGTAATACCGGCTGGTAGGTGGGACGATCGGACAACGCGTCCCGCCGCGCCTGCCGCGCCGGAACGTGCGCAGCGAAAAGTTCAGGGAAAGAGGAACACGGCCATGGCAACGGCGCCCAGCGTCTCGTACTCGATGACGGTCCGCCTGGAGGTGCCCGCGAGCGGAACCGCGGTATCCCAGCTCACCACCGCCGTGGAGTCCTCCGGTGGCTCGGTCACCGGCCTCGACGTGACCGCATCCGGTCACGAGAAGCTCCGTATCGACGTCACCATCGCCGCGACCTCCACCTCGCACGCGGACGAGATCGTCCAGCAGCTCCGCGAGATCGACGGGGTCGTCCTGGGGAAGGTCTCCGACCGGACCTTCCTCATGCACCTCGGCGGCAAGATCGAGATGGCGTCCAAGCACCCCATCCGCAACCGCGACGACCTCTCGATGATCTACACCCCGGGCGTGGCCCGCGTGTGCATGGCCATCGCCGAGAACCCCGAGGACGCGCGCCGCCTCACCATCAAGCGCAACTCCGTCGCAGTCGTGACGGATGGCTCCGCCGTGCTCGGCCTGGGCAACATCGGCCCGATGGCCGCCCTGCCCGTCATGGAGGGCAAGGCGGCCCTCTTCAAGCGCTTCGCGGGCATCGACGCCTGGCCGATCTGCCTGGACACCCAGGACAGCGACGAGATCGTCGCGATCGTCAAGGCCATCGCCCCCGGCTTCGCGGGCATCAACCTCGAGGACATCTCCGCACCCCGCTGCTTCGAGATCGAGGCGCGGCTGCGCGAGGCCCTCGACATCCCCGTCTTCCACGACGACCAGCACGGCACCGCCATCGTGGTCCTGGCCGCCCTCACCAACGCCCTGCGCGTGGTGGGCAAGGGCATCGGGGACGTCAAGGTGGTCATGTCCGGGGCCGGCGCCGCCGGTACGGCCATCCTGAAGCTGCTCCTGGCGGCGGGCGTGAAGCACGTGGTCTCCGCCGACATCCACGGCGTCGTGCACGCCGGCCGCGAGGACCTGGTGGACGCGGCCCCCGACTCCCCGCTGCGCTGGATCGCCGACAACACCAACCCCGAGGGCTTCACCGGCACCCTCAAGGAGGCCGTCGTCGGCGCCGACGTGTTCATCGGCGTCTCGGCCCCGAACGTGCTCAACGGCGACGACGTGGCCGCCATGGCCGAGGGCGCCATCGTCTTCGCGCTCGCGAACCCGGACCCCGAGGTGGAGCCCGCGATCGCCCGCCAGACGGCGGCAGTTGTGGCCACCGGGCGCTCGGACTTCCCGAACCAGATCAACAACGTCCTGGTCTTCCCGGGCGTGTTCCGCGGACTGCTCGACGCCCAGTCCCGGACGGTGAACACGGACATGATGCTGGCGGCCGCGAGCGCGCTGGCCGACGTGGTCACCGAGGGCGAACTGAACCCGAACTACATCATTCCCTCGGTCTTCAACGACAAGGTCGCGGGCGCCGTCGCCGGTGCCGTCCGCGAGGCCGCCAAGGCCGCCGGAGCCGTGGCGGCGGGCCCCGCGTCGGCCTGATCCCCGGCGCGTCGCGGGATGCGGGCCCGCCGGACCGCCTCTAGGGTTTGCGGGGACGCCCCGGGCTCCGCGGGCGCGTTCCGCGGCCCGTGGCGGGGATCCGGCCGGCGCCGGACCCCGGGTCCCGCCGGGCGCGGACGGAGTGTCACCGAGGCGTGACGGTGGCGCTTTTCGTGTGACCCTGGCGGGTGCCGGATTGGCTTTCCCGCCGCTGGTGGGGGCAGGATGCGTATTCGGGCGAGAGGGTCTGACGTCAGACCCGGGTCCGGGGACTGTCCTAGGGCCCTGGCAGCATCGGCTTCGATCTCACGCCTCAAAGGCAAGTTGAACACGGGAGTACAACATGAACCGCAGTGAGCTGGTGGCCGCTCTGTCCGAGCGCGCCGAGGTGACCCGCAAGGACGCCGACGCCGTTCTGGCCGCCCTCGCCGAGACCATCGGCGAGGTCGTCGCCAAGGGCGACGAGAAGGTCACCATCCCCGGCTTCCTGACCTTCGAGCGCACCCACCGTGCCGCTCGCACCGCGCGTAACCCGCAGACCGGCGACCCCATCCAGATCCCGGCCGGCTACAGCGTGAAGGTCTCCGCGGGCTCCAAGCTCAAGGAAGCCGCCAAGGGCAAGTAAGTCCTTGTACGACGGCTCCAAGGCCCCGCCGCGGTCGCGTACCGCGGCCGGGGCCGCGTAGCACCTCGTAGCACGGCGCCAGGCGCCGTGAAAACCGAAGGGCGGCCACCCGGTCACGGGCGGCCGCCCTTCGGCGTGCAGGGAGGCGGTCAGGCCGCCTCCGGGCGGGTCCGGCTCAGACGAGGTCCCCGCCGGGCAGCTCGACCTTGGCGCCGAGCTCCACGAGCTTCTCCATGAAGTTCTCGTAGCCGCGGTTGATCAGGTCGATGCCGTGGACCCGCGAGGTCCCCTCGGCCGCCAGGGCCGCGATCAGGTACGAGAAGCCGCCGCGCAGGTCGGGGATGACCAGGTCGGCGCCCTGCAGCTTGGTGGGGCCGGAGACGACCGCCGAGTGCAGGAAGTTGCGCTGGCCGAAGCGGCAGTCGCCGCCGCCCAGGCACTCGCGGTACAGCTGGATGTGCGCGCCCATCTGGTTCAGGGCCGAGGTGAAGCCCAGCCGGGACTCGTACACCGTCTCGTGGACGATGGACAGCCCGGAGGCCTGGGTCAGGGCCACGACCAGCGGCTGCTGCCAGTCGGTCTGGAAGCCGGGGTGCACGTCCGTCTCCAGCGCGATGGCCTTCAGCGGGCCGCCCGGGTGCCAGAAGCGGATGCCGTCGTCGTCGATCTCGAAGGCGCCGCCGACCTTCCGGTACGTGTTCAGGAAGGTCATCATCGAGCGCTGCTGGGCGCCGCGCACGTAGATGTTGCCGCCGGTCGCCAGGGCCGCGGAGGCCCAGGAGGCCGCCTCCAGGCGGTCCGGGAGCGCCTTGTGGTTGTAGCCGCCGAGCCGCTCCACACCGGTGATCCGGATGGTGCGGTCGGTGTCCATGGAGATGATGGCGCCCATCTTCTGCAGCACGCAGATGAGGTCCTCGATCTCCGGCTCCACCGCGGCGTTCGACAGCTCGGTGACGCCCTCGGCCAGGACGGCCGTCAGGAGCACCTGCTCGGTCGAGCCGACCGACGGGTACGGCAGGCGGATCTTGCAGCCGCGCAGGCGCTGCGGGGCCTCCAGGTACTGGCCGCCCTCGCGCTTCTCGATGGTCGCGCCGAACTGGCGGAGCACGTCGAAGTGGAAGTCGATCGGCCGGCCGCCGATGTCGCAGCCGCCCAGACCCGGGATGAAGGCGTGGCCGAGGCGGTGCAGCAGGGGGCCGCAGAAGAGGATCGGGATGCGCGAGGAGCCCGCGTGCGCATCGATGTCGGCGACGTTCGCGCTCTCGACGTGGGTCGGGTCGAGCACGAGCTCGCCCGGCTCGTCGCCGGGACGGACCGTCACCCCGTGCAGCTGGAGCAGACCGCGGACCACGCGGACGTCGCGGATGTCCGGGACGTTGCGCAGCCGGCTCGGTCCACTGCCGAGCAGCGCGGCGACCATGGCCTTCGGCACGAGGTTCTTCGCGCCGCGGACTCGGATCTCGCCCTCGAGCGGGGTGCCGCCGTGGACAAGCAATACGTCGTCACTGACTGTGCCGGTCATGAATCTCGCGTTCCGGAGGAGGGGTGGGCAGGGGCCAGGGAACAGGGTAAGCGCCAGGAGCCCGCGTTCCGTAAGGCTCACGGGGCCACGGGAACGTCATGAATTCGCCACAGCACCCTGTGTACCGGTGATATAGCGGAGGGTCGTCCTCCGCGGCCCCGGACGGCGTACTCCGGTCGCGCGCTCCCCACTGCTGCCGTGCGCCCCGCGCTGCTCACGGGCCGGAAGGGGTCCCCGCTCCCCCCGGAGGGCGAATGTGCGGGATCATGTCCGCATGACCGAGGTGTCCTCGCTCACAGGGCGGCTGCTCGTCGCCACCCCCGCCCTCGCGGACCCGAACTTCGACCGCGCGGTGGTCCTGCTGCTCGACCACGACGAGGCGGGCTCCCTCGGCGTGGTCCTCAACCGGCCCACCCCCGTCGGGGTCGGCGAGGTCCTGCTGCCGTGGGCCGCCCTCGCCGGCGAGCCCGGGGTGGTCTTCCAGGGCGGGCCCGTCTCCCTCGACTCCGCCCTCGGCATCGCCGTGATCCCCGGCGAGGACGGCCCCCTGGGCTGGCGCCGGGTGCACGGCGCGATCGGACTGGTCGACCTGGAGACCCCGCCCGAGCTGCTCGCCAGCGCCCTCGGCAGCCTCCGCATCTTCGCGGGCTACGCCGGCTGGGGGCCCGGACAGCTGGAGGAGGAGCTGACCGGCGGGGCCTGGTACGTCGTCGAGTCCGAGCCCGGGGACGTCTCCGCGCCCGATCCCGAGCGGCTCTGGCGGGCGGTCCTGCGGCGGCAGCGCAGCGAGCTCGCGATGGTCGCCACCTACCCGGACGACCCGTCGCTCAACTGAGCGGCGCGCGGGCCAGTACCCTGGCTTCCATGAGCACTCTTGAGCCCGACCGCGGGACTGGCACGGGGACCCTGGTAGAGCCGACGCCTCAGGTGTCCCACGGCGATGGCGACCACGAGCGCTTCGCCCACTACGTCCAGAAGGACAAGATCATGGCGAGCGCGCTCGACGGCACCCCCGTCGTCGCGCTCTGCGGCAAGGTGTGGGTCCCGGGCCGGGACCCGAAGAAGTACCCCGTCTGTCCCATGTGCAAGGAGATCTACGACTCCATGGGACCGGGCGGCGACAAGGACAAGGGCGGCAAGGACAAGTAGTCCGGCTCCGCCGGCGGCTCCCGGGTCCCGTCCGCAGGACCCGGAAGCCGCCCGGAGGCCCCCGGGGCGCACCGAGCGATCGGCTGTGCCCCGGGGGCCTTCCGTTTGCCGGGAGGGCCGGTAGGGTCACCGCCACGAGCACCTAGCGAAACGGGCGTTGCGCAGAACGCAACGCACCGATGTCCTCAGCGGTGAAGGGCTGGCCCGATGGATCTGATTCCGGCACCCCGACGCGTGGTCCCCCGCGGACCCGGTCACCTCCACGAGCTCGCGGACCCGTACCTGTACGCCGGTCCGGGCACCGGGTCCACCGTCCGCTGGCTCCAGCGCGAACTCGGCGCTGCCACCGGCTGGCTGCTGCCCGTACGCCCCCTCGACGGGCCCCGCGAGCCGGGGCGGGGAGCCGTCCTCCTGAGCCAGGGGCGGCCCCGTGTGCAGGAGGACGGCCGGGCGGCGCCCCCCGAGTCGTACGTGCTGACCGTCGGCGCCGAGGAGGTCTGCCTGGACGGGGCCGACCCCGCGGGCCTGTTCTGGGCCGCCCAGACCCTCCGCCAGCTCCTCGGCCCGCAGGCGCACCGGCGCGCACCCCTGGAGCCCGGCCGCACCTGGACCCTGCCGCAGACCGTCATCGAGGACGCCCCCCGCTTCGGCTGGCGCGGCATGATGCTCGACGTGGCCCGGCACTTCACCCCCAAGGACGGGGTGCTGCGCCACCTCGACCTGCTGGCCGCCCACAAGCTCAACGTCCTGCACCTGCACCTGACGGACGACCAGGGCTGGCGGATCGAGATCCGGCGCCACCCCCGCCTCACCGGGGTCGGCTCCTGGCGCCCCCGCAGCCGCTGGGGCCACCGGGCCTCCCCGCTGTGGAGCGAGACCCCCCATGGCGGCTTCTACACGCAGGACGACATCCGCGAGATCGTCGCCTACGCCGCCGAACGGCACATCAGGATCGTTCCGGAGATCGACATCCCCGGCCACTCGCAGGCCGCCATCGCCGCGTACCCGGAGCTCGGCAACACCGACGCGGTCGACACCGCCGCCCTCGGGGTCTGGGACGACTGGGGCGTCAGCACGAACGTCCTCGCCCCCGCCGAGCACGTCCTGCGCTTCTACGAGGGGGTCTTCGAGGAGGTGCTGGAGCTCTTCCCCGCCGCCGTCTCGCCGTTCGTGCACATCGGCGGGGACGAGTGCCCCAAGGACCAGTGGCGGCAGTCGCCCGCCGCGCAGGAGCGCATCCGCGAGCTGGGCGTCGACGGCGAGGACGGCCTCCAGTCCTGGTTCGTCCGGCACTTCGACGGCTGGCTCGCCGACCGCGGCCGCCGGCTCATCGGCTGGGACGAGATCCTCGAGGGCGGGCTCGCCCCCGGCGCGGCCGTGTCCTCCTGGCGCGGGTACGCGGGCGGCATCGCGGCCGCCGAGGCCGGGCACGACGTGGTGATGTGCCCCGAGCAGCAGGTGTACCTGGACTACCGTCAGGACGCCGGTCCGGACGAGCCGGTGCCGATCGCGTACGTGCGCACGCTGGAGGACGTCTACCGCTTCGAGCCGGTGCCGCCGGAGCTGGGGGAGGAGGCGGCGGCCCACGTGCTCGGCGCCCAGGCCAACGTCTGGACCGAGGTGATGGAGAACCAGGCCCGCGTCGACTACCAGGTGTTCCCGCGGCTGGCCGCCTTCGCGGAGGTGGTGTGGTCGGCGCTCCCGGAGCCCGCCGCGCGGGACTGGGCCGGTTTCGAGGCCCGTATGACGGCCCATTACGGACGCCTCGACGCCCTGGGGGTCGACTACCGGCCGCCCGGCGGGCCGAAGCCCTGGCAGCGGCGGCCGGGGGTCCTGGGGCGGCCGAGGGACGGGGTGCCGCCGGCGGGATGAGTGGGCGGGGCCTGCGGGTCCGGTCCGGTGGGTCCGGTCCGGTGGGCCCGGCTCCCGCCCGGGCGGCGGGCGTGCGGGGGCCGGTGTGCGCCGAAGGGCGCGCGCCCGCGGACCGCGTGGGGTCCGGTGCTTCCGCTTCCGGTTCCGGACGGCCGGGCCCGAGGGGCGGGCCGGAGGGCCGTCGGCCCGGCGGGCGGGTGCGGGTGCGGGCAGGACGTCGGCGGGGCTTCGCCAGGACGCGGCCGGGGCGCCGCGGAGGACGGGCGGAACACCGGCGAAACACCGTCAATAAGCCCTGAAGCAGGGCCAAGAGCACTGGTGGGGCCCAAACGGTAATACCCGCCCAATCTGGCGAACCGGACGATTCGTGAGTTCAAGGGCGAAGTGGACCAGGCTGCCCCTCGCGCCGGACGGCCCGGAACATGTGCCAGAGTTGCCACGTCCCGGCGGTGAGCACGTACCGTACGGCGGACAGGCGTGAGCGCCGGGACCGGGACATCGGGAAGGGGCAGCTGGGTTGACCACGCACGCACCGCAGGCGGAGCAGTCCGTGACGCTGCCTGCCTCGCTCGACGAGGCCGTGGCGGCACTCGCCGCCATGCCCGCCGCCGTGCCCGTGGCCGGCGGCACCGACCTCATGGCCGCCGTGAACTCCGGACTGCTGCGACCCGCCGCCCTCGTGGGCCTCGGCCGGATCAGCGAGATCCGCGGCTGGCAGTACCAGGACGGGCACGCCCTGCTCGGCGCCGGCCTCACCCACGCGCGGATGGGCCGCCCGGACTTCGCGGCGCTCATCCCGGCCCTGGCCGCCGCCGCGCGCGCCGCCGGGCCCCCGCAGATCCGCAACGCGGGCACCCTCGGCGGGAACATCGCCACCGCCGCGCCCAGCGGGGACACCCTCCCCGTGCTGGCCGCCCTCGAAGCCTTCCTCGTCATCGCCGGACCGGGCGGCTCCCGCCGCGAGATCCCGGTGTCCCACCTGCTCGCCGGGCGCGAGATGCTGAGCCCCGGCGAGCTGATCGGCTTCGTACGGGTGCCGCTGCTGCACGCCCCGCAGGTCTTCCTCAAGGCCACCGGCCGCACCGGTCCCGGCCGCGCGACCGCCTCCGTGGGCCTGGTGCTCGACCCCGCGCGCCGGGGCGTGCGCTGCGCGGTGGGCGCGGTCGCGCCGATGCCGCTGCGGCCGCTGGAGGCCGAGCAGTGGGTGGCCTCGCTGATCGACTGGGACGGGGAGCGGACCCTCGCCCCGGAGGCCCTCCAGGCCTTCGGCGAGTACGTGGCCATGGCCTGCGTACCCGACCAGGGGGACCCGGTGCCGCCCGCGGTGCTGCAGCTGCGCCGGACCGTGGCCGTACTGGCCCGGCGCGCACTGGGAAGGGCCCTGAGTTCATGAGTGGCAACGAGAACCTGACCGGACGCGGGGACGGGCACGTGAGTGGGAACGGGCAGCCCGAAGAGGATGCGGGCTACGCAGGCCAGGCCGGGTACGCGGGCCAGGCCGGCGGCCAGGTCAACGGCGCGTGGGGCTGGCAGCCCGTGCCGCACGGCGGCGAGTACGACTCGGACGTCACGGCCTTCGTGAAGCTCCCCGACGAGATGCTCGGCGGGACCGGTACGGGCGAGCCGCTGGCCGCGCCCGGACACGGGTACGTCCCGCCGGTGATCGTTCCGCTCGCGGCGGCGAGCACCGATCCGGCGGCCACCGGCACCTGGACGTTCCCCGTGGGCACGGGGGACGCGGCGGCCTGGCCGGCGGCGGCCGCGGCGGCCCCGGCGGGAGCCGGCGCGGGGGCGGGCGCCGTGGGCGCGGCGGGCGGCGGCGGGGATTCCGGCGCCACCGCCGAGTGGAACTTCGCGGACGAGACCGCCGAGCACGCCCTCACCGGCGAGTGGTCCGTCCCGGTCGCCCGCGGCGAGCTCCCCGAGGAGTCGGGGGAGTACGCCCGTACCGCCCTGCGCCCCGAGTGGGCCAGCCAGGCGCCGGCCACCCTGCCCGGCGGGGCCGTGGCCCCGTGGGCCGAGGCGCTGGCCGCCGATGCCGAGACCGCGCGCGAGGCCGCGCCGGAGCCCCCCGGACAGGCGGAGTACGCCGCGCAGGCCGGCTACACCGGCTACCCGGACTACCCCGGACACCTCGCGGAGGGCGGGTACGCCGCGCCCGCGGACCGCCCGGAGCACGCCGAGTACCCCGGGCCCGGCGGGGAGCCGCAGGACCGGGAATTCGACGGCGTACGCGGCTACGTGGCCCCGCCCGCCGACTACACCGGCACCTCGGTGCGCCTGCCCGCCGAGCTGGTGGCCGACCCCGGCCCCGCCCCCGACTACCTCACCGGGTCCTTCGCGGGCCTGGCGGACGCGGCCCTCGCGACGGCCCACCCCCACCCGGACCCCGACGGCCACCGGGACCTGCACCAGGACCTGCACCGGGACGTACAGCAGGCCCCGGCGGAGCACGGCTGGCCCGCGGCTCAGGCCGGCCCCGCAGCCCACGAGGCCTCGGGGGCCTTCGCCCTCCCGCAGGAGCCCACCGACCCCGCGGGCCCGGCCCCCGCGGCCTACCCGGCCTCCGACGGCCGCGGCTGGCCCGCCCCGGCGGACCCGGCGGCCCCGCAGGACGGCTACGCAGGCGCGCCCGCACACGACGGGCCCCACGGCACCCTTCCCCACGGCACCGACGGTGCGGGCACCGCGTACGCGGCCGGGACGGACGGCACCTGGCCGACGGCGCCCGGCGCGGGCGCACACGACACCTCCGGCGGCTTCGTCCTGCCGCCCGGACCCGACGCGTTCGCCGGTGCCGGACCGGTACCGGGCACCGACGGGACCCCGTACGCCGACTCCGCGGCCGAGCCCGCGCGCGCCGGGGCCCGCGGGGCCGGGGACGCGCAGGACGGCGGGCTGCCCACCGGCCGCGGCGCCGCTGCGGACGTTGCCGAGGGACCCGGCGGGTCGGGCGCGTCGGGCGGGCCCGAAGCAGCCGAGGAGACCGGGGAGGCCCGGAGCGCCGGGCACGGGGGCGGGGCCCAGGCCCTCGCCGCCGAAGCGCCCGGGGGCGCGCAAGACGCTTTCGGCGCCGGGGGCGCGGCCGGGGTCCGGCTCGCGGCCGCGGACGAGGTTCCCGGCGGGCAGGCCCTGACGGGGGCCGACCCCGCCGAGGGTGCGGGCGACGGCGGAGCCGGAGCATCCGGTGCAGCGGCCGACGGCCCGGCGGAGCCGGGGGGCACGCTCCCGGCCGACGGGCGGTCCGCGTCCCGCACCGAAGATTTCGAGTCGGAAACCGGCCGACCGACCGCGGCGGCCACGGCTACGGCCACCGCGCCAGCCGCTCCGCTGGACGCCCGCCCCGCGGACGGGGCTGCCCGGGCCGGCACGCCGTCCTGGGCCGTCGCCGCAGCGGGTGCGGACCACGGGGCTGGCGGAGACCGCGAGTCCGGCGGTCCGCCGGGTGCGTCGTCCGCGGGCGGGGCCGTGCAGGGCAGCACGCCGTCCTGGGCTGTCGCCGCAGCGGGTGCGGACCACGGGGCCGACGGAGACCACGGGGGTGCCGGGGCTTCTCCGGACCCGGTCGGGTCCGGGGTCGGTGGCGGTGTGGACGGGGTCCACGGAGACCCGGCCGAGGAAGCCCGGGAGACCGCGGCCGACGGGGGCCGGGGAGTTGCGGAGCCGGGCGGTCAGCCGGATGCGGCAGTCGGCGTGGATGCTCCGGACGGGGCGTCCCAGGAAGCCCAGCCGTCTCAGCAGCCCCAGCAGGCCCAGCAGTCCCAGGACTTCGCCGCCTCGGGCGACGGCGTACCGGGCGGCGCAGACGGTTCGGCGGCCGGTTCGGCCGGGGGCCCGGGTGCGGCCGACGGTGGTTCCGGGCCCGGTTCCGGCGGGTTCGACGGCGTACCCGCCGGCGAGGTGTCCCCGCGCGGGGCCGACGGCTCCGGGGACACGGGAGGGTCCGCACCCGGTGCCGGCGCCCCGGCCGCCTCCGGGGGGCCGCAGGACGCCGAGGGCGGCGAAGGCGCTTCGGAGGCGCCCGTACCGTCAGGTGCGGCCGCCGATCCGGCCGGGGACGGCGACGGGGCCGTGGACGGCCCCGTGCACGCCGGACCCGGCGAGGCCGCCGTACCGGTGGCGCGGACCGTCGCCGACCCGCACGACGAGCGCCCGTACGCCTCCTACGTGCTCCGGGTGAACGGCGCCGACCGGCCCGTCACCCAGGCCTGGATCGGCGAGTCGCTGCTGTACGTGCTGCGCGAGCGGCTCGGGCTCGCCGGGGCCAAGGACGGCTGCTCCCAGGGCGAGTGCGGGGCCTGCTCCGTCCAGGTGGACGGCCGGCTGGTCGCCTCCTGCCTGGTGCCCGCGGCCACCGCGGCCGGCAGCGAGGTGCGCACGGTCGAAGGGCTCGCCGCGGACGGCGAACTGTCCGACGTCCAGCAGGCCCTGTGCCGCTCGGGAGCCGTCCAGTGCGGTTTCTGCGTACCCGGCATGGCCATGACCATCCACGACCTGCTGGAGGGCAACCACGCCCCCAGCGAGCTGGAGACCCGCCAGGCCCTGTGCGGCAACCTCTGCCGCTGCTCCGGCTACCGCGGGGTCCTCGAAGCCGTCCGCGAGGTCGTCACCGAACGCGAGTCCGCGCAGGGCGCCCCGGACGGCCGCCAGCCCGCGGGCCACCCGGAGGGGACCGGCGGCTACCCGGACCCCGCACCCGAGGCCCGCATCCCGCACCAGGCGCCGCCCGGCGCGGGCGGAGTCCACCACGAGCACGGAGGCATGGGAGGCATGGCGTGACCAACGACGCCGCCACCGCGACGGCCGAGGCATCGGCCACGGCCGCGGCCGAGCCCCGGGGCCTCGGGGTCTCCGTCGCCTCCGCCGACGCCCGTGCCAAGACCGAGGGCACCTACCCCTACGCGGCCGACCTGTGGGCCGAGGGGCTGCTGTGGGCCGCCGTGCTCCGCTCCCCGCACGCCCACGCCCGGATCCGCTCCATCGACACCTCCGCGGCCGCCGCCATGCCCGGCGTCCGCGCCGTGGTCACCCACGCCGACGTGCCCGGCGCCCCCACCCACGGCCGCCGGATCGCCGACCGGCCCGTCTTCGCCCGCGAACTCGTGCGCCACCACGGCGAGCCCATCGCCGCCGTCGCCGCCGACCACCCCGACACCGCCCGTCTCGCCGCCGCGGCCATCGCCGTCGACTACGAGCTCCTCGACCCGGTCACCGACCCGGAACAGGCCTTCGGCGCCCCGCCGCTGCACCCCGACGGCAACCTGATCCGCCACATCCCCCTCAGCTACGGCGACCCCGAGGCCACCGGCGAGATCGTCGTCGAGGGCCTCTACCGGATCGGCCGCCAGGACCCCGCGCCCATCGGCGCCGAGGCCGGGCTCGCCGTACCGCGCCCCGACGGCGGGGTCGAGATCTACACCGCCTCCACCGACCCGCACGCCGACCGCGACCTCGCCGCCGCCTGCTTCGGCCTCGAACCCGAGCGGGTCAAGGTCGTCGTCACCGGCGTCCCGGGCGCCACCGGCGACCGCGAGGACTCCGGCTTCCAGCTGCCCCTGGGCCTGCTCGCCCTGCGCACCGGCTGCCCCGTCAAACTCGCCGCCACCCGCGAGGAGTCCTTCCTCGGCCACTCCCACCGCCACCCCACCCTGCTGCGCTACCGCCACCACGCGGACGCCGAGGGCCGGCTGGTCAAGGTCGAGGCGCAGATCCTCATGGACGCCGGCGCCTACGCCGACTCCTCCTCCGAATCCCTCGCCGCCGCCGTGGCCTTCGCCTGCGGCCCGTACGTCGTCCCGCACGCCTTCGTCGAGGGCTGGGCCGTCCGCACCAACAACCCGCCCTCCGGACACGTCCGCGGCGAGGGCGCGATGCAGGTCTGCGCCGCGTACGAGGGCCAGATGGACAAGCTCGCCGCCAGACTCGGTATCGACGGGGCCGAGTTGAGGCTCCGCAACGTGCTCGCCACCGGCGACCTGCTGCCCACCGGGCAGACCGTCACCTGCCCGGCGCCGGTCGCGGAACTGCTGCGCGCCGTAAGGGACTTCCCGCTGCCCGGACTCCCCAAGGACACCCCCGAGGAGGACTGGCTGCTGCCCGGCGGACCCGAGGGCGCGGGCGAACCGGGCGCCATCCGGCGCGGGGTCGGGTACGGCGTCGGCATGGTCCACATGCTCGGCGCCGAGGGCACCGACGAGGTGTCCACCGCCACCGTCAAGGTCCACGGCGGAGCCGCCACGGTCATCTGCGCGGCCGTCGACACCGGCCAGGGCTTCGCGACCCTCGCCCGCCAGATCGTCCAGGAGGTCCTGGGCATCGACGAGGTCACCGTGGCCCCCGCGGACACCGACCAGCCACCGGCCGGGGCCGCCGCCCACGGCCGCCACACCTGGGTCTCGGGCGGGGCCGTGGAGCGGGCCGCGAAGATGGTCCGCACCCAGCTGCTCCAGCCCATGGCCCACAAGCTCGGCATGTCCACCGAGCTCCTCCAGATCGCCGACGGCAAGGTCACCTCGTACGACGGGGCCTTCACGGCCACCGTGGCCGAGGCGGTGGCGGGCAAGGAGCTGTGGGCGACCGCCCAGTGCCGCCCGCACCCCACCGAGCCCCTCGACGCCGCCGGCCAGGGCGACGCCTTCGTCGGCCTGGCGTTCTGCGCCATCCGCGCGATCGTGGACGTGGACGTGGAGCTCGGCTCGGTGCGCGTGGTCGAGATGGCGGTGGCCCAGGACGTCGGCCGGGTCCTCAACCCCCGCCAGCTGGCCGCCCGCATCGAGGCCGGCATCAGCCAGGGCGTCGGCGCGGCCCTCACCGAGAACCTCCGCACCGCGGGCGGCATCGTCCGCCACCCCGACCTCACCGGGTACGCCCTGCCGACCGCCCTCGACGCCCCGGACATCCGGATCGTCAAACTGGTCGAGGAGCGGGACGTTGTCGCCCCGTTCGGCGCGAAGGCGGCCAGCGCCGTCCCCGTGGTCACCTCCCCGGCGGCCATCGCCTCGGCGGTGCGCGCCGCGACCGGACGACCCGTCAACAGGCTTCCGATCAGGCCCTCCGCCGCCGTAGCCGAGCCCAACTCCTGACCCGGCGGCCCCGGTTGCCGTTGCTAAAGTGATCGCCCGGTGTACGACGGGGACACCGGGGGGACGGGGATCCGAAGTGGCAGGGGACACAGGGGCGGTGGGGGGCGCGTCCGCCGGGGTGCTGGCGGTCGAGGCCGAGTCCATGGCGACGTACAAGCGGCGGGTGGACGCGCTGCTGGCGCGGCTGGAGAGCTCCCAGGCCGCCCCGAAGCGGCTCGCGGACGGCACGCTGCCCGCCGGGGACCTCGGCAGCGGATTCGCGGAGGCGGACCTCCTGTCGGGCGCGTACGACACCGTCCACGGCGAGCTCAAGAACCTCTCGAAGGCCCTCGCCGGCCAGATCGAGGCCCTGGGCATCGCCGTCGAGTCCTCGCGCGTCGGCTACCAGAACATGGACGACGAGGCCAAGGCGCGCATGCGGCGGCTGCACTCCGACGCCGAGAAGAGCTACGCCCCGGACCGCGACCCCTACGGGCGGGAGCGCCCGGGCGGGGGCGGCAGCACGGCGGGAGGGCCCTTCTGATGGCAACGGACTTCGAGGCCCGCTCGCACCGCGAACTGCTCGCGATGATCGCTTCGGTGAACCCGGAAACGGTCCGGGACCGCGCCACCCAGCTGCTCGACGCCGCCGAGACCATCCGCGAGATCGGCGCCGACCTCAAGCACTACCGCGTCGACGGCTGGGAGGGCGAGGCCGCCGACGCGTACGAGGAGTGGGTCAACCGCACGGGCAACGCCACGCTGTCGCTGGGCGACTACAGCCGGACCGGCGGGGACTGGATGCAGCGCGCGGCCCAGACGATCGTCGAAGTCAAGGCCAACATGCCGGCGTACGACGCCTCGGCGGCCGCCGACCGCGACGCGGCCCGCGCGGCGCACAACGACCCGGACGCGGCAGCGGCGGAGCGCGAGGCCGTGGCGAAGCTGAACGGCGACCGCGACCGGGCCGTCCAGCAGATGACGAAGCTGGCCCAGTCCTACGAGGCGTCGAGCTTCCAGATGAACCGCGCGCAGCCGCCCACCTTCCCGCCGCCCCCGGCGGCGTTCGTACCGGACGCCCCGGCGGCGGACCCGGGCACGACCGACGGCCCCGGCGCCGGGGGAGGCGCCGCCGGTGGCGGCGGCGGTGCGGCGATCGGCGGCTACGCACCCGGTACGGGCGGCGGGTCCGGCGGCGGGGACGGCGGCTCCACCGGGCCCGGTACGGGCGGCGGCCCGGCGGGACCCGGCGCGCAGCCCCCGGGCCGGGTGCCCCCGGGCGGCGGGCCCGTGCCCGTACCGGACTTCGACGTGGAGATCGGCATCGACACCGTCGGCACCCTGCCGGAGCGGACCGCACCCCCGGCCGCGGGCGGGCCCGCGCCCGTCCCCGCGCCGGGCCCGGGTCCCGGCGGGGGTCCCGGACCGGGCGCGGTGCCCCCCGGCGGGCTCCCGCCCGTGGGGGTCGCCCCGCCCCTGCCGCTGCCGCCCGGCCCGGGCCGGCCCGGGGGCGGCGGCAGCGTGCCGCCCGCGGGCGGGGCCCGGCCGTCCCCTGCCCCGGCCCCGGTGCCGGGCGGTCCGGGGATGCCGGGCGGTCCGGGGATGCCCGGGGGTCCGGGAATGCCGGGTGCTCCGGGTATGCCGGGCGGTCCGGCGATGCCCGGGGGTCCGGGTGTCCCCGGTGTCCCCGGCCTGCCGGGGAGTCCCGGCGGGCGGGTCGGCGGGCAGTCCGTCCCGCCGCGCGACCCCGGCATCGTGGGAGGCCGCCAGATCCTTGCGGGCCCGGCGGCCGCCGCAGGCCTGCCGCGCGGCACGGTCATCGGCGGCGAGACCGGAGCCCGCGGCCGGGCCGCGGGCGGCCGCGCCCCCGGCTTCCCGGGCTCCTCCGGTCTCATCGGCGGCGTACCGGCCGGGGGAGCGGCGTACCGTCCGTCCGCCCCCGGCCGTCCGTCCGCCCCCGGCGCCGCTCCAGGCAGCGGTGTCCCGGCGGCCGCGGGCGGGATGCGGCCCGCGGGCCGCCCGGCCCGGCCCGGCGAGCGCGAGGAGCGCCGCGGCAGGCGCGCGGACTACCTGGCCGAGGACGAGGAGACCTGGGCGGCGGGCCGCCGCATCCTCCCGCCGGTGATCGACTGACGCGGTCCCCGTCAGCGCCTGCCGCCGGGGGCGGTGTCCCCGCGGCCGCGGGCGGGATGCGGCCCGCAGGCCGCCCGGCCCGGCCCTGACGCCGCCCGCGTACGCGCCCGCCGCCGGGCCGGGGCTGAGCGGCCCGCGCACCGGCCGCGCGCACCGGCGCACCCGGCTCCCCGCCCGCGCGCGGAAACGCCGGCGGGGCGGCCTCCCGTACGGAGACCGCCCCACCGGCGTCGTGGAGGCCGTGGCCGGATTCGAACCGGCGTGCCCAGCTTTGCAGGCTGGTCCCTGGGCCACTCGGGCACACGGCCGTGCTTGTCGGGTCCGGGCAGGTGGGCCGCTGTCCGCTGCGGCCCGCCGCCCCCTCCCTGGTGACGTGGAAGACGCTACGGGCGCCCCGCCCGCCCCCGGAAGCCCCCCGGCCACCCCGCAACACGACCGCCACGGTGCGTTCACAGACCTAGGCCCAAGGGCCGAGGGCAGATCATCCGCACGACAGGGTCGTTCCCGCAGTTGGCCCCTTACGCTGAGGCGATGACCGATCTGAAGCCGCACCCCCGCGACCGAGCCAGCCAGGACCCCGCACACCCGGCCGCGGCAGCGGCCCCGGCCGCCACCGCCCCCGCGGGCGGGAAACGCGCCGCGGGGATCCTGGGGCCGGCGCACCGCGCGCTCAGCATCGGCATCGTCACGGTCGTCTTCCTCATCGCCTTCGAGGCCACCGCCATCGGCACCGCGATGCCGGTCGCCGCGCACGAGCTCGACGGCGTCGGCCTGTACGCCTTCGCCTTCTCCGCGTACTTCACCACCAGCCTGTTCGGCATGGTGCTCTCCGGGCAGTGGTCCGACCGGCGGGGGCCGCTGCGCCCGCTCGCGGTCGGCATCGTGAGCTTCGCGGCCGGCCTGGTGCTGTCCGGCACCGCCGGGTTCATGTGGATGTTCGTCCTGGGCCGGGCGGTCCAGGGCCTCGGCGGCGGACTGGTCATCGTCGCCCTGTACGTCGTGGTCAGCCGGGCGTACGACGAGCGGCTCCGACCCGCGATCATGGCCGCCTTCGCCGCCAGCTGGGTGGTCCCCTCCGTGGTCGGGCCGCTGGTCGCCGGTACCGTCACCGAGCACATCGGGTGGCGCTGGGTCTTCGTCGGCATCCCCGCGCTGGTCGTCTTCCCGCTGGCCCTCGCGCTCCCCGCGATCCGCCGGACCGCCTCCGGGCCCGCCGACCCCGGGGCCCCGGCCGTCCCCTTCGACCGGCGCCGGATCCGGCTCGCCCTCGGCATCTCGCTGGGTGCGGCCCTCCTCCAGTACGGGGCGCAGGACCTGCGCTGGCTCTCCCTGGTGCCGGTGCTGGCGGGCGCCGCGCTGCTTGTACCGGCCGTCACCGGCGGCCGCAGCCTGATGCCCCGCGGCACCTACCGGGCGGCGCGCGGACTGCCGTCGGTGGTGCTGCTGCGCGGGCTGGCCGGGGGCGCGTTCATCGCCGCCGAGAGCTTCATCCCGCTGATGCTGGTCACCCAGCGCGGTCTGACCCCGACCTTCGCCGGCCTGAGCCTGGCCGGGGCCGGGGCCACCTGGGCCTTCGGCTCCTGGGTGCAGGCGCGGCCGCGGCTGGACGCGTACCGGGAGCGGCTGATGGCGGGCGGGATGCTGCTCGTGGCCCTGTCGATCGCGGCCGTGCCGACCGTACTGATCGAATCGGTGCCGGTGTGGGTGGTGGCCGTGGCCTGGGCGCTGGGCTGCTTCGGCATGGGCCTGGCGGTGACCTCCACCAGCGTGCTGCTGCTGAAGCTGTCCGCGCCGGAGGAGGCCGGGCAGAACTCCGCCGCCCTCCAGATCTCGGACGCCCTGGCCAACGTGGTCCTGCTCGCCGCGGGCGGGGCGGCGTTCGCCGCGCTCGGCGGCGGGGCGGTGGGCGCGGCCGGGCACGGGGCGGTCGCGGCCGGCGGGGCGGCGGCCTCGCACCCGGGCGCCTTCGTCGCGATCTTCCTCCCCATGGCGGCGGTCGCCCTGGCGGGGGCGTGGGTGTCGCTGCGGGTCCTGCCGAAAACTCCGTGACACCACGTGGTACCACGCGGTACTTTAGGGGCATGGCTGCTCTCAACGTCAGATTCACCGAGGAAGAACTCACCGCCCTGCGCGAGCGTGCCGAGGCGGAGGGCCGAAGCATGCAGTCCTTCGCGCACGACGCTGTGATCAGAGCCATAAACGAGCACTCGCGCCTGTTCAACGAGGCTGCGGAGCACGTACTGAAGGCGAGCGCCGAGCTCAACCGGAGGCTCGCTTGACGTACTACCTCACGCTTCCCGAGCTGCTGAACCTCGCGGAGCGTCTCGGAGCGGACGAAGTGCGCGACTACGGCCTGCTCGAATCGGCCCTTGCGCGCCCGCAGGCGAGCGTGTTCGGTCAGGACGCCTACCCGGACCTGTGGCATAAGGCCGCGGCGCTCATGGAGTCCCTTGCCCGGAACCACGGGCTGGTGGATGGAAACAAGCGCATCGCCTGGTACGCGACCTGGGTCTTTCTCCACATGAACGGCCATCCGCTCGATCCCGCCTTCGACGTGGACAGGGCCGAGCAGTTCGTCCTGGACGCCTGCCAGGGGGCCATGGATGTACCCAAGATCGCCACCACGCTCCCGACGTTCGCACGCTGACCCGCGCATGTGACTCTCACCGCACGCCCCCAGGTCGCGGGCCTGTCCCTCCGCGGGGGCCGGGCCCCTCCCGGTAAGGTGGCCCGGTTGTCCTACGTACGACTGCCGCCCGTACCCGCACGATCCGTACGGCGAGAGACCCGAACCGGAGACCGTGAGTACTACCGCCTCCCACCACCTCTCACCCGCCTTCCCCGGCCGCGCCCCCTGGGGCACCGCCAGCAAGCTGCGCGCCTGGCAGCAGGGGGCGCTGGACAGGTACATCCAGAGCCAGCCCCGCGACTTCCTCGCGGTGGCCACGCCCGGCGCCGGCAAGACGACCTTCGCGCTCACCCTCGCCTCCTGGCTGCTGCACCACCACGTCGTGCAGCAGATCACGGTGGTGGCGCCCACCGAGCACCTGAAGAAGCAGTGGGCCGAGGCCGCCGCCCGGATAGGCATCCGGCTGGACCCCGAGTACTCGGCCGGCCCGCTGAGCAGGGAGTACAACGGGGTCGCCGTGACGTACGCCGGTGTCGGCGTGCGCCCGATGCTGCACCGCAACCGCTGCGAGCAGCGCAAGACCCTCGTGATCCTCGACGAGATCCACCACGCCGGCGACTCGAAGTCCTGGGGCGAGGCCTGCCTGGAGGCCTTCGACCCGGCGACCCGGCGCCTGGCCCTCACCGGCACCCCCTTCCGCTCCGACACGAATCCCATTCCCTTTGTCACGTACGAAGAAGGGAATGACGGAATCCGGAGGTCGTCCGCCGATTACACGTACGGCTATGGAAATGCTCTGGGCGATGGGGTGGTTCGTCCCGTAATTTTTCTGTCCTACAGCGGCAATATGCGCTGGCGGACAAAGGCGGGCGACGAGATTGCCGCCAAGCTCGGCGAGCCCATGACCAAGGACGCCGTCTCCCAGGCCTGGCGCACGGCCCTCGACCCGCGCGGCGACTGGATGCCCAACGTGCTGCGCGCCGCCGACCAGCGGCTGACCGAAGTGCGCAAGGGCATTCCGGATGCGGGCGGGCTCGTCATCGCCTCCGACCAGGACTCCGCCCGCGCCTACGCCAAGCTGATCCGCGAGATCACGGGCACCAAGGCCACCCTCGTTCTTTCCGACGACACCGGCGCCTCGAAGAGGATCGACGACTTCAGCGCCGGTACCGACCGCTGGATGGTCGCCGTCCGGATGGTGTCCGAGGGGGTCGACGTACCCCGCCTCGCGGTGGGCGTGTACGCGACCACCATCTCGACCCCGCTCTTCTTCGCCCAGGCCGTCGGCCGCTTCGTGCGCTCCCGCAGGCGCGGCGAGACCGCGTCCGTCTTCCTGCCGACCATCCCCTACCTCCTCGGCTTCGCCTCCGAGATGGAGGTCGAGCGCGACCACGCCCTCGACAAGCCCAAGAAGCAGGGCGAGGAGGACCCGTACGCCGAGTCCGAGAAGGAGATGGAGGAGGCGAACAAGCAGGAGGACGAGGACACCGGCGAACAGGACATGCTGCCCTTCGAGGCGCTGGAATCCGACGCCGTGTTCGACCGCGTCCTCTACGACGGCGCCGAATTCGGGATGCAGGCCCACCCCGGCAGCGAGGAGGAGCAGGACTACCTCGGCATCCCCGGACTGCTGGAGCCCGACCAGGTCCAGATGCTCCTGCAGAAGCGCCAGGCCCGGCAGATCGCGCACAGCCGCCGCAAGCCGGACGCCGAGGCCGACCTGCTGGAGCTGCCCGCCGAGCGCCGGCCCGTCGTATCGCACAAGGAACTGCTCGAACTGCGCAAGTCGCTCAACACGATGGTCGGCGCGTACGTCCACCAGAGCGGCAAGCCGCACGGCGTGATCCACACCGAGCTGCGCCGGGTCTGCGGCGGCCCGCCGAGCGCCGAGGCCACCGCCGGCCAGCTGCGCGAGCGCATCAAGAAGGTCCAGGAGTGGGCGACCCGGATGCGCTGACCGCCGCCGCGTGCGGTGGGGTCGTACGAGAGGGGAGCGGGGCCCGTGCGGAGGAACGCACGGGCCCCGCCGCTTTTCCCGCGGGGACGGGGTTCGGGGGACGGGCACAACAGTAATAAGAAGGTAAAGGCGCTTCGGCCGGGAAAGGTCCCGCGGTGTGCCGACCTAGGTCCCGAAGCGGCGCAAATTGCTCGCTACCGCCCGGATTCTGGACGAGGGCTTCCGCTGAGCGAACCCGCTCGCTACATTCCCCGCAAAGAAACGCCCCGTGGCAGCGCCGCCGCGGAGCGCAGCCGGGCATTTGGCCTTACCGGCGGCCTCTCCGTGCGTCGCCGATGGGACCGGCAGCGCTTCCCCCGTGAGAGCACACCGCCGCTCACCGAAAGAGGGAGAGGCGTCGTGACCGCGGAAACCTCCCAGACGCTCGACAGGGGACTGCGCGTCCTCAAACTTCTTGCCGACACCGACCACGGACTCACCGTCACCGAGCTCTCCAACCGGCTCGGCGTGAACCGCACCGTGGTCTACCGCCTGCTCGCCACCCTGGAGCAGCACGCCCTGGTCCGCCGCGACCTCGGCGGGCGCGCCCGCGTGGGGCTCGGCGTGCTGCGGCTCGGCCGCCAGGTCCACCCGCTGGTCCGCGAGGCCGCGCTGCCCGCGCTGCGCTCGCTGGCCGAGGACATAGGCGCGACGGCCCACCTCACGCTCGTCGACGGCACGGAGGCCCTCGCGGTCGCCGTCGTCGAGCCGACGTGGACCGACTACCACGTGGCCTACCGGGCCGGCTTCCGCCACCCGCTGGACCGCGGGGCCGCCGGGCGGGCCATCCTCGCCGCCCGCCAGGGATCCCTCACCGACCCCGGCTACACGCTCACCCACGGCGAGCTGGAGGCCGGGGCCAGCGGAGCCGCCGCCCCCCTGGTCGGGATCACCGGCCTGGAGGGCAGCGTGGGCGTGGTCATGCTCGCGGACGCCGTGCCCGAGCGGGTCGGCCCGCGCGTGGTCGACGCCGCCCGGGAGGTCGCCGACGCCCTGCGCTGAGCGGCGCGCACCCGGTCCGCCGGGAGCCGGGACCCGCAGGCTTCGCCGATCCGCCAGGCCGCCGAAGCCGTACACCGATCCCGCCCGGAGCACCCGGCCAGCTAGATTGGCCGGGTGCTCTCACGCCTCACACGCCTGTCCCGTCCCGCCGCCCTCGGGCTCTGCGCGGCGCCCGTCGTCGCCCTGCTCGCCGTGGCCGCCCTCGCCCCGCTGCCCTTCGCGCTGGCCCGGCCCGGTATGACGGCCGACGTGCTCGGCGCGCAGAAGGGCAAGCCCGTCATCACGGTCACCGGCGCGCCGGTCCGCAAGACGACGGGGCAGCTGCTCATGACCACGATCCTCGCCACCGGCCCCTCGGCCACCGTCCGGCTGCCCGGACTGGTCGACAGCTGGTTCCGCACCGACCGGGCGGTCCTCCCGAAGGAGGGGGTCTACCCCTCCGGCGGAAGCGACAAGGAGATCGAGCGGCACAATCTGGAGCAGATGGCGAAGTCCCAGTCCGCGGCGACCGAGGCCGCCCTCGGCTACCTCGGCAGGGACCCGGGGACCGTCAAGGTCCGGCTCGAACTCGCCGACGTTGGCGGCCCGAGCGCCGGACTGCTCTTCTCCCTCGGCATCATCGACAAGCTCGACGGGGACGGCAGCGGCGGAGACCTCACCGGCGGCCGCTCCATCGCCGGTACGGGCACCATCACCCCGGAGGGCGAGGTCGGCGCCGTCGGGGGAGTGGCCCTCAAGACCCAGGCCGCCAAGCGGGACGGCGCCAGCGTCTTCCTCGTGCCGAAGGCCGAGTGCGCGGACGCCCAGTCCGACCTGCCGGCCGGGATCCGGCTGATCCCCGTCACGGACCTGAAGGGCGCCGTCGACTCGCTGCGGGCCCTGGAGATGGGCGGGAAGGTCCCGAGCTGCTGACCGGGTCCGGGTGCCCGGCCGGGTCCGGGTCGCCAGCCGTATGCGGGGCCGTATCAGGTGCCGGGTCCGTAAGCGGGTCCGGGCCCCGTCCCGGCGCCGGTTTCGGCGGGCCCATCGTCCGCCAGGCCGGGAAGACCAGCGGCCCCAGCACGGTCAGCAGGTAGACCCCGCCGAGCAGCAGCAGCGCGGCCCGCAGCCCGTACCCCTGCACCAGCAGCCCGGCCGCGAGCCCGCCCACCGGCATCGCCAGCTCGCAGCCCGCCGTGCTCACCCCGGCCACCCGGCTGCGCAGGGCGTCCGGGACCCGCTCGTAGAAGGCGGTGGTCAGGATCGGGTTGAGCACGCCCGCGCCCAGCCCGGACAGGGCCATCGTCACCGCGAGCGGCAGCGCGGTGTCCGTGAAGGCCGCCACCGCCCAGCGGGCGGGCCCGCAGACGAGGAAGGCGGCGGCGAACAGCGCCCGGCGCGGGAAGCGCTCGCCGACGACCCCGTAGAGCAGTGCGCCCAGCAGGGCGAAGCCGCCGAACAGCGAGACGAGCAGGCCGAGTTGGGCCGGTCCGCCGAGGGACTCCCGGGCGTGTACGGGCAGCAGGACGGCGTTCCATGCCTGGTCGAGCCCGTTGGTGAGCATCACCATCACCGTGATGCCGAGCAGCAGCCGCTGTCGCAGCAGGAAGGCGTACCCCTCGCCGAGCTCCCTGCGGTACGAGGCGAAGGACACCGCCCCCGCCCCCGGCTGCGGTTCGGCCGCCCGCACCCCGCGCACCCCGAGCGCCATCAGCGCCGCCGAGACGGCGAAGCTCGCCGCGTCCAGCAGCAGGACCGCCTCCGCGCCCATGAACAGGACGAGTACGCCGGCCAGGGCCGCCCCCGCCATCCGCGCGCCCCGCGACACCGCGTCGTACAGGCTCGCCGCCCGGGCCAGGGTGGTGCCCGCCCGGTCGGCCAGGTCCGGCAGGAGCACCTGGCGGGCCGTGATCCCCGGGGTGTGCACGAGCCCGCCGACCGCCATCAGGGCGCAGAGCATCCAGAACTCCAGCAGCCCGGCGCGGTGCAGCAGCGGGACCGCGCCCACGGCTGCCGCGCAGACCAGGTCGGAGACCACCGACACCCGGCGGCGCCCGATCCGGTCGATGACCGGCCCGCCCGCGAGGGCGGCGACCACCACCGGGAGGGTGGCGCAGAAGGCCACGACCCCGGCCCGGCCGGCGCTGCCGGTGGTCTGCAGGACGAACCAGGGGACGCCGATGAGGCTCAGCGAACTCCCGGCTATGGAGACGGTGTTGGCGGCAAGCGTGGCGTACAGCGGCCGTCGGTCGGCGGCGGGTCCCGCGGGGCGGTCCACGGCGGACTCCTCCTCGTGCGCAGGGCGGTCGGCGGGGGGCTCGGCATCGCGGTACGAGCGGATCACTCGTCCACCTTCGCGGACAGTTCGCGGCGCTGGGCCGGGTTCAGGCGGAGCGCGTAGTCGCTCACGTCGAGCTGCTCGTCGAAGTGCGTGGAGTCGTGCGCGGCGCGCCACCAGCGGCGTCAGGCTAGGAGTGCAAAGAGCCCTTTGCAACGAAGTATTTGGACACGGCGCCCCAGGACACGGCGCCCCCGGGGCTCAGAGACCGTGGTCCTCCGCGGCCTGCTCGACCAGCGGGATGATCCGCAGCGGCACCGGGTTCTCCATGACGATCGCCGTCGACGCGCGCACGATCCCCTCGAAGCCGACCACCCGGTCGATCACCCGCTGGAGGTCCGCGTTCGACCGGGCCACCAGCCGGCAGAGCATGTCCCCGTGCCCGGTGGTCGTGTGCAGTTCCAGGACCTCGGGGACGGTCGCCAGGTGCGCCCGTACGTCCGCGCCCTGGCCCTGCTTGATCTCCAGCGTCGCGAAGGCGGTGACCGGATAGCCCAGGGCCGCCGGGTCCACCTGCGGGCCGAAGCCGCGGATCACGCCGCCCGACTGGAGCCGGTCCAGCCGCGCCTGCACGGTGCCGCGCGCGACCCCGAGCCGGCGCGAGGCCTCCAGCACTCCGATGCGCGGCTCCCGGGCCAGCAGGACGATGAGCCGGCCGTCCAGTTCGTCGATGCCCACGGGGCCTCCTCGTGGTGGTCATCCTGTACAGGTACTCGCTGGATCCTGTCAGTCCGCTGTACAGATTGACCAGTGAATGAGGAAACTATTGCGCACCTTGTGGAACAGCGCGAGTCTGCCCACATGACTGAGACGCTGGATCACACCACCCCCACCACCGTGCGCGAGGCAGACCCCTTCCCGGTGAAGGGCATGGACGCGGTGGTCTTCGCCGTCGGCAATGCGAAGCAGGCGGCGCACTACTACTCGACTGCCTTCGGCATGAAGCTGGTGGCCTACTCCGGACCGGAGAACGGCAGCCGCGAGACCGCGAGCTACGTCCTCACCAACGGCTCCGCCCGCTTCGTCCTGACCTCGGTCATCAAGGCGACGACCGACCACGGCCGGTTCCTCGCCGAGCACGTGGAGGAGCACGGCGACGGGGTCGTCGACCTCTCCATCGAGGTCCCGGACGCCCGCGCCGCGTACGCCTACGCCGTCGCGCAGGGCGCGCGCGGGCTGGAGGAGCCGTACGAGATCACCGACGAGCACGGCACCGTCGTCCTGGCCTCGATCGCCACGTACGGCCAGACCCGCCACACCCTCGTGGACCGCTCCCGCTACACCGGCCCGTACCTGCCCGGCTTCGCCCCGGCCGCCCCGATCGTCGAGCCCCCGGCCAAGCGGACCTTCCAGGCCGTCGACCACTGCGTCGGCAACGTGGAGCTCGGCCGCATGAACGAGTGGGTCGGCTTCTACAACAAGGTCATGGGCTTCACGAACATGAAGGAGTTCGTGGGCGACGACATCGCGACCGAGTACTCGGCGCTGATGTCGAAGGTGGTCGCGGACGGCACCAAGAAGGTCAAGTTCCCGATCAACGAGCCGGCGATCGCGAAGAAGAAGTCGCAGATCGACGAGTACCTCGAGTTCTACAACGGCCCGGGCGTCCAGCACATCGCGCTGGCGTCGAACGACATCGTCGCCACCGTGCGCACCATGCGCGCCGCGGGCGTGCAGTTCCTCAGCGTCCCGGACACGTACTACGACACCCTGGGCGAGTGGGTCGGCGACACCCGCGTGCCGATCGACGAGCTGCGCGAGCTGAAGATCCTCGCGGACCGCGACGAGGACGGCTACCTGCTCCAGATCTTCACCAAGCCGGTCCAGGACCGCCCGACGGTCTTCTTCGAGATCATCGAGCGCCACGGCTCCATGGGCTTCGGCAAGGGCAACTTCAAGGCCCTGTTCGAGGCCATCGAGCGCGAGCAGGAGAAGCGCGGCAACCTGTAGCCGACGGCGGCGGCGGTTCGCTGCCGCTGCACGCGACGCGGACCCGGCCCGGGGTTTCCCCGGAGCCGGGTCCGCGCGTGTTCGGGTGAGGGGTGGGGGCGAGGGGCAGGGGGGAAGGGTCAGGAGCCCGGCGGGCGGGGCGGTGCGGGGGCCGGTGCCTGCGTCGGCTTCGCCGGGCGGGGCGGGGCGGCTGCGGGGGCCGCCGGGGCCGCCGGTGCGGCGCGGGGCGCGGGGGGCTTCGCGGCCGGGGCCGGTGCGGCGGGGGCCGGTCTCGCCGGGGCCGGGGGCTTCGGGTCCGCCGGGGCGGGGGTCCCCGCCGCCGGGCGGGTGCCGGAGCCCGTACCTGTACCCGTACCCGTACGTGAGCCCGTACCCGTACCCGTACCCGTACGTGAGCCCGTACCCGTACCCGTACCCGACTCCGGCTTGGCCGCCGCCGGCTTCGGCTTCGGCATGACCGGGGGAACCCACGGGGTGTCCGGGAGCACGTTCTCCGGTCCGCCCGGCGGGGGGTCGGCCAGGGCGGCCAGCGCCGCCCTGGCCTTGGGCGCGTGGAGCGGGGAGAACTTCGGGTTCGTGCGCAGCGCCTCCTCGAAGTGGCGGCGCGCCGCCGCGTCGTCGCCGAGGTCGTCCTCCACCACCGCCCGGTGGTACGAGAACTCCGCACTGCGCAGCCCCAGGTCGGTCGCCTTGCGCGCGTACTCGAGCGCCTCCACGGGGTCCCCGGAGCGGAACAGCGCCCAGCCCAGGGCGTCGGCGACCTGCACGCTCTTGTGCCGGGTCCACTCCGTGCGCAGCCGCCGGACGGCGGCGACCGGGTCCGCGTGGTCGGCCTCGTAGAGGGCGAGCGTGACCTCGTCCCGTACGCCGTACGTGCCCGCCCGCGCCGCCTGCGCGCGCAGCAGCCCGTACGCCTCCTCGGCCTCCTCGCCGCGGTCGAGGGAGTCGAGCAGCTCGCCGAGTTCGAGGGCGAAGCGGGGGAGGGCCACCCGCTCCAGGGCGGTCCGGTAGTCGCGCACGGCCTCGTCCGTGCGGCCGAGGGCCGCGAGGACGCGGGCGCGACCGCCCAGGGCCAGGCCCTGGGAGGGGTCCGCGCGCAGCGCGCCGTCGTACGAGCGCAGGGCCTGCTCCGTATCGCCGCGCTCCCAGTTCAGCTCGCCGAGACGGTAGAGGCAGTAGGCCTTCTCCGCGGGCGTGCGGGCCGCCCCCGCCGCGTTCTCCATGGCCGCGGCCGCGTCCTCGCGCCAGCCGCGGTCCCGGTACACCTGGGAGGCGCGCAGGTGGCCGGGGAGCCCGCCGCGCAGCGCCATCAGCTTCTCCATGGCCTGCTCGGCGGGCTTGTACGCGCCGAGGCCGGTGTACGCGTCGACGAGGACGGGGTACGCCGTCCAGTGCCGGGGGGCCTGGGCCCGTACCAGCTCGCCCCACTTGCGGCCCAGGGCGAAGTCCCGGCGGGCATTGGCCAGGGCCCCCATGCCGACCATCGCCTCCAGGTTCCCCCGCTCGGCGGGTTTGATCTCCAGGGAGCGCTTCAGGGCCCGCTCGGCCTGGGGGTAGAGGGCCGCGTCGGCGGTCCGCCGGGCCTGTTCGAGGTAGGCCGAGCCGAGTACCGACCAGGCCGCCTCGTCGGCGGGGTGGGTGCCCACCCAGCGGGTGCGGTCCGCGATCAGCGCGTCGAGGTCCACGGCGGCGGCCGGGGCGCCGAGGCCCACCGAGGCCATGGCCCGCTGCTCGGGGGCGGGCGGGCGCGCGTCGTCCTCCCGCGGGGACGCGGGCCTGATGACCAGCGCGCCGGCGATCAGGACCACGGCCACCGCGGCGGTCACCGCCGTGCGCCGCGCGGAGAACGTGACGGGCGGCTGCTGCTCCTGCGCCGCCGCCTCGCAGTCGATGCGGTCCATGAGATCCGTACGGGCCGGGCGGGCCGTACGCTCCGTGCGATCCGTGTGATCCATGCGATCCATGCGCTCACTGTGCGTCAATATGAAGAGTGATCGGGGGTTGTCCACAGGCGTGGGCGGCCGGGTTCACACCAACGGCCCCGGCTGTCAGGCTGAACCCATGGCCACCTTGGACGCACCCGCCAGCCTGTACGCACGGCTGCGCGAGGCCCTGCCCGCGGAAGCGGTCCTCACGGACCCGGACACCACCGCCTCGTACGCCACGGACATGGCGAGCTTCTGCGCGTCGGGGATACCGGCGGCCGTCGTACTGCCCCGGACGGCGGCCGAGGTCCAGCACGTCATGCGGACGGCGGCGGAGCTGCGGATCCCCGTGGTCCCGCAGGGCGCGCGCACCGGCCTGTCCGGCGCGGCCAACGCCACCGACGGCTGCATCGTGCTCTCCCTCGTCAAGATGGACCGGATCCTGGAGATCAGCGCGGTCGACCGCATCGCCGTCGTCGAGCCGGGGGTGGTCAACGCCGTGCTGTCCCGCGCCGTCGCCGAGCGGGGGCTGTACTACCCGCCGGACCCCTCCAGCTGGGAGCAGTGCACCATCGGGGGGAACATCGGCACCGCCTCCGGCGGCCTGTGCTGCGTCAAATACGGGGTCACCGCCGAATACGTGCTCGGGCTGGACGTGGTCCTCGCCGACGGCCGGCTCCTGCAGACCGGCCGCCGCACGGCGAAGGGGGTCGCCGGGTACGACCTGACCCGCCTGTTCGTCGGCTCCGAGGGCAGCCTCGGGGTGGTCGTCCGGGCCGTCCTCGCCCTGCGCCCCGTGCCGCCCCGGCAGCTCGCCCTCGCCGCCGAGTTCCCCTCCGCCGCGGCCGCCTGCGCCGCCGTCTGCGCCGTCATGGAGGCGGGGCACACCCCCTCCCTGCTGGAGCTGATGGACCGCACGACGGTCCGCGCGGTCAACCGGCTCGGCAAGATGGGCCTGCCCGAGACCACCGAGGCCCTCCTGCTCGCCGCCTTCGACACCCCGCACGCGACGGAGGACCTCGCCGCCGTGGCCGCCCTGTGCGAGGCCGCCGGGGCCACCCGCGTCGTACCCGCAGAGGACGCCGCCGAGTCCGAACTGCTCCTCCAGGCACGGCGCATGGCGCTCACGGCGCTGGAGACCCTCCGCCCCGCCACGATGATCGACGACGTGTGCGTACCGCGCTCCCGCCTCGCCGAGATGCTCGACGGCACCACGGCCATCGCGCAGGAGCACGGGCTGACGATCGGCGTCTGCGCCCACGCGGGCGACGGCAACACCCACCCGGTGGTCTGCTTCGACCCCGCCGACGAGGACGAGACCCGGCGCGCCCGCGCCTCCTTCGACGAGATCATGGCCCTCGGCCTCGCCCTCGGCGGAACCATCACCGGCGAGCACGGCGTCGGCGTCCTGAAGAAGGACTGGCTGGCCCGCGAACTGGGCCCGGTGGGACTGGAGATACAGCGCGCGGTCAAGCAGGCCTTCGACCCGCTGGGGATCCTGAACCCCGGCAAGCTCTTCTGACGCACCATCGGGGACACTGGTCGGCTGGCACGGACAACTGCACTACGGGGGGCGGGACATGAGCACAGCGCTGCATCCGGACGATCCGGAGCGGCTCGGGGGGTACTGGCTGGCCGCGCGGCTGGGCGCGGGCAGCCAGGGCGTGGTCTACGAGGCCTACGACGCCGCGGGCGCCCGCGTAGCGGTCAAGGCCCTGCACCGGGACGCCCAGGAGTTCGTCCGCGCCCGCTTCGTGAAGGAGGTCGACGCCGCCCGCGCCGTCGCCCCCTTCTGCACCGCCCGCATCCTCGACGCCGCGGCCTCGGGCGAAGCCCCGTACATCGTCAGCGAGTACATCCCCGGCCCCACCCTGGCCGCCGCCGTCCGCGGGCAGGGCACCTTCGGCGCCGAGCCCGTCATCCGCCTCGCCGCCGGCGTCGCCACCGCACTCGCCGCCATCCACCAGGCCGGGGTCATCCACCGCGACCTCAAACCGGGGAACGTGCTCCTCGGCCCCGACGGCCCCCGCGTCATCGACTTCGGCATCGCCCGCGCCCCCGACATGTCGATGACCGCCGACGGCGCCATCATGGGCACCTTCGGCTACATGGCCCCCGAGGTCCTCGGCGGCCAGCGCGCCACCCCCGCCGCCGACGTCTTCGCCTGGGGCGCCCTGGTCCTCTACGCGGCCTCAGGCGAAGAGCCCTTCCGCGGGGAGAACATCGCCCAGGTCGCCCACCGCACCGCCGCCGTCGACCCCGACCTCTCGGCCCTGCCGCCGGGCGTCCGCCCCCTCGTCGCCGCCGCCCTCGCCAAGGACCCGGCACTCCGGCCCACGGCCGCCGAACTCCTCCTCGGCCTCGTGGGCGAGACCCCCGCCTCCGCCGACCCCCGCCGCGCCCTCCTCGAAGCGGGCGCCCAGCGGGCCGCGGACCACCGGCCCGAAGCCGAGCTCCCCGCCCTCGGGGAGCGCGCCGAAGCCGCGTACACGGCCCTCGCCCCCGGCGCCCGCCAGGCGGCGCACGAGCTGGTGCTGCGGCTCGTCGTCCCCGGCGAGGCCCCCGACGGCAGCCAGGACTCGGTGCGCACGGCCTCCTACCGCGAGCTGTACGAAGGCCGCACGGACGCCGAGCGCGAGCACGGGCACGCGGCCGTCACCGCCCTCGCCGCGGCCGGTGCCCTCATCGTCGCCGAGGACCACTCGGTCCGGCCGGTCAGCGCCGCCCTCCTGCGCGCGTGGACCCGCCTGCGGGCCTGGACGGAGGCCGACCGCGCGGCGATCGCCCTGCGGCACCGGCTGGGCCGGGCCGCCGCCGCCTGGGAGCAGCACGGCCGCCGCCCCGAGGACCTCACCCAGGGCACGGCCCTGCGCGAGGCCCTCGACTGGTCCGCGACCGCCACCGCGCACCTGCGCCCGAACCCCCTCGAACTGTCCTTCCTGTCCGCCGCCCGGGCCACGGCCGCCCGCACGGCCCGCCGCCGCCGCCAACTCCTCGGCGGCCTCGCGGTCCTCCTCGTCGCGGCCCTGGTCGCCGGCGGCCTGGCCTGGCAGCAGAGCCGCGCCGCGGCCCGCGAACAGGCGAGAGCGGCCGCCCGGACGACGGCCCAGGCGGCGTCCAGCCTCCGCGCGGCGGACCCGAAGGCGGCGATGCTGCTCGCGGTCGCGTCGTGGCGCATCGCCGAGACGGAGGACTCGAGGGCGGCGCTGCTGGGAGCGCGGATGCAGGTGGAGACGGACCGCCTGGTGCTGCCGGAGGGCACGGCCAGCGGCGAGGCGAGGTCCCGGGAGCTGTCCGCCGACGCGGGGACGCTGCTCCTGCAACTGGACGGGGAGACCCAGATCTGGGACGTGCGCAAGGGCAGGATGCTGGTATCGACCAAGGGGAAGCCGGAATTCGACGAGCTGTCGCTCTCGGCGCTCAGCCCCCGGGGCCGGCTCGTCCTGGGCACGGGAGGAGGCGGGTTCCAGGTCTTCGAAGCGGCCACGCTGAAGCCGGTCGGCCCCCGCGGGGCCTTCCGGGGCGGGGTGTTCTCCCGGCAGCTGCTGACGGACAGCGGAATCGTCCTCGGCGAGCAGGGCCTCGGAGAGATGGGCGGCCACCCGTACCGGTACGAGGGCCTGCGGGCCACCGACGGCAAGCGGGTGGTGGAAGGGTCGGCGGGGACGTCCCTGGCCCTCTCCCCGGACGGGAAGCTCGCGGCCACGTGCACCACCGGCGGACCCGTCCGCCTGTGGTCGGTGGGCCGGGGGGACCTGGAGCAGAGGTTCCTGGAGACCCCGCCCGGGACCAACCAGCCCTCCTGCACCGGAACCTCGTCCGCGGACCGCCTCATGTTCAGCCCGGACGGCAGGACCCTGGCCGGAGGGGGCGAGCGGTCCCTCTACTTCTGGAACACGTCCGACGGCGCCTACACGGGCACCACGGCCGTGGACCTGGAGCAGGTCGCCTTCAGCAGCGAGGGCCGGCACGTGCTCGGGCACGACTACGACACCGGCAACGTGCTCGTCTTCCGGGTGGGCGGCCGGTACGAGGAGCCGTTCAAGTACCCGGTCCGCGGACTGGGGACGAAGGCGCACGAGCAGGCCCTCACGGTCGCCCTCGACGACTCCCGGCGGCGCCTGCTCTTCCACCGGACCGAGACCGGCACGCTGGACTCCGTCGAGCTCCCCCTGGTCTCCGCCGGGGCCGAGGGGCTCCTGTCGGAGGACGCGTCCGAGCCGCTGGCCTCGCCGGACGGCCGCTTCGGGATCTTCTGGCCCGACGCACGGGGCCTTCGGATCGCCGACCTGCGCGCCGGCAAGGCGCTGGACGCCCGGGTGCCCGCGGAGAAGTCGACGTTCGTCGGCGGAGGCGGGCTGGGGCAGGACGGGCGGGTCGTCGCCTTCGTCGTCGAGGGGGAAGTCGTCGTCTGGGACATACGCGCGCAGAGGGAACTCTTCCGGGGCAAGGCGGAGACGCCCGGTGAGAGGGAGGGGCTCATCGTCAGGGTGTACCTCTCCCCTGACGCACGCCGGTTCGCGCTCTTCCGCGGGAGCGAGTCGTCCATCGGGAACTCGGGCCACATCACCCATCCCGGAACGGTCCACGTCTGGGACATCGCGGCGAAGAAGCGTCTCCACAGCTTCGAGACCGTGGAGGGTCCGACGGCCTTCAGCCCGGACGGCACCCTGCTCGTCACCGCGGCCGGGGACGTGCTCGACCTGCGCACCGGCAAGCACAGGCGGGATGCCTTCGGCCGGCTCTCAGGCACCGACCTCGCCTTCTCGCAGGACGGGCGGACCCTCGCCGTGACCAAGATCGACGGCTGGATCGACCTCTGGGACGGCGCGGTCGCCCGCAGGCTCGGCGCCCTGCCCAGCGGTGCGACGAAGGGCAGTCCGAGATTCGGTCAGCACCTCGGCAACCCGTCCTTCTCGGCCGACGGGAGGTTCCTGGCGGCGACCCTCTCCGGCAGCTGGGGGACGGTGGACCTGACCAGCGCCGTCCAGCTCTGGGACGTCGGTTCCCGACTCGCCCTCGGTGCACCGCTGGAAACGGGGGGCGCGCGGATCCACGCCCTCGCCTTCGACGGCGGGACCCTGAGGATCATCGACTCCTCCCACCCCTTCCGGTCGCTGGAGACGGACGCGGGCGCGCTCGTCACCGCCCTCTGCAAGCGGGCCGGCCGGGACATCACTCCGCAGGAGTGGGAGACGTACGTGCCGGAGGGGATGGCGTACCGGAAGGTGTGCGGCTGAGGCGGGGCGGGGGCGGGGACCCGTACGGGTCACAGGTCGCCGCCGTCCGAGGACTCGTCCGAGGGCCACGGGTCGCGGAGCCAGAGGTCGTCCGCCGGGGTCGGGGCGAGGAGTTCCGCGAGGGCCTCGTCCAGGCCCAGCATCTCGCTCTCCGACCCCGGCGGCACCGCCCGCAGCGTCCGCTCCAGCCAGGCCGAGACCGAGCCGGACGGGGCCTCCAGCAGCGCGTCCCCGTCCGGGGAGCTCAGCGCGATGCAGATGACGCTGCGCGACTCCACCTTGGTCGGCCAGATCCGCACATCGCCGTGGCCGCACGGCCGGAACACCCCCTCCACCAGCAGCTCGCGGGCGAAAGTCCAGTTCACGGGGGTGCTGGAGCCCACGTGGAAGATCACGTGGACGGCGTAGGGGTCCTCGGTGCGGTAGGCCAGACGGGCCGGAACGGCCACGCTGCGGTCCGCGGACAGGACCAGCTTCAGTTCGAGTTCGCGTTCGACGACGGTGTGGTGCATGGCGGTTCCTCTCGTGGCGCATGACGTGCGTGCACCCGGAGAGAGCGGGTGCGGCGCCGGTTATGACGCGGGTTCCGCGAGAAAAAGCAGGGTTGGCCGAAATCCTGTCGGTTGACCGGAAGTCGACATCGAGCGCAGGTTCGCTCGTACGCGGTCTTTCTGCCGTGACCGGCCCTGTGGAGGGGGTCCTCTTGGCTAAGGTCTGCTTGCACAAACGGGCACAAGCGGACGATCGGAGTTGGGGACATTGGCGGCCTCTCCAGGTGACGGCGAATACGCGGCCCGCGAGGGGTACTACCCCGACCCCTCCATTCCCGGCTTCGTCCGCTACTGGAACGGCTCCGCCTGGGTCCCCGGTACGAGCCGCCCCGCACCTCCCGGATTCGAGCGCCCCGCCCCGGCCCCCGCCCCGGCCCCGACCCCTCCGCCCGCCCCCGCCCCGCCGCGCGCGGAGGAGACCGGGCCCGTCTTCCTCGACGAACTCCCGCAGGAGGAGGAGATGCTGGCGGAGGTCCCCGCCCCCGCCGAACCGGAGCCCGCTTCCGCCTGGCGCGCCGACGCCTCCCGCCAGACCGGCTTCGGCGGCGATCGCGATCGCAAGGTCTCCTGGGGGGAGGAGCGGCCCCAGCAGTCCGAAGCCGTCCCCGCGGCCGCATCCGCCTCCGCCGCCGCGCCGGTGCCGACTCAGGCTCCCGCCCCCGCTGCCGTTCCCGCTCCCGCTCCCGCTCCCGTTCCGGTCGGTCAGGTGGCCCCGGAGGGGCAGGCGGGTCGGGGCATCCTGTCCGTACGGTCACCCGCAGCACCCGCAGCACCCGAAGCCTCCCCGCCCCCGTCGTCCAGGCCGTCCGCGTCGCCCCTGCCGCGTGCCGAGGCCCCGGCGCCCGCCCCCCTCGTGCCCGCGCAGGGCGCCGCCCCCGCGCCCGCCGCCGCATCCCCGGCCGCGACCCCCGCCGCCCAGCCCGCGCAGGGCGCCCCCGCTGCCCCCGCGACCCCCGCCACCCCCCACCCCGCCCCCCGGAAGCCGCCTGTCGACGATGCGATCGCGCGGCTGGCCGGGGAGGCGCCCCGGCCGGCCGGGCTCGGGCGGCGGTTCCTCGCCCGGGTGGTGGACGGGGCGCTCACCGCCGCGGTCGGGGCCGCCGTGGCCGTTCCCTTCGTCGCGAAGGCAACCGGGCACATCGCGGCCAAGGTGGACGAGGCCCGCCTCGCCGGCCGGACCGTGACCGTCTGGCTGATCGACGGCACCACCGGCGGCTACCTCGCCGTGGTCCTCGGCGCCCTGGTCCTCTTCGGCCTCCTCTACGAGGTGCTCCCGACCGCCAGGTGGGGCCGGACCCTCGGCAAGAAGCTCTTCGGCGTGCGCGTGGTGCGGATGCAGTCCGCGCAGCCCCCCGGGTTCGGGGCGGCGCTGCGCCGCTGGCTGGTGTACGGGGTCCTCGGCGCCCTCGGCATCGGGGTCCTGAACATCCTGTGGTGCCTGGTGGACCGGCCCTGGCGGCAGTGCTGGCACGACAAGGCGGCCGGTACCTTCGTCGCCCGCTGAGCGGGTTTCCCCGGGGCCGTTCGCCCGTACGGCCCCGGTCCCGTTGCGGGGTGCCGGGGGCCGGGTTCGACTACGGCCATGAGCACCGATCAGCCGCCGGGCCAGCAGCCCGAGGACGACCCGTTCCTCAAGAAGCCGCAGGAGCCGACTCCGCCGCCCCCGCCGCCGGGTTCCGGTTCCCCGTACGGGGGAAGCACCGGCCCGGGTTCCGGTTCCGGTTCCCCCTACGGGGACCCCGGATCCGGTTCCCCGTACGGTGGTGCGGGCGCCGGGGGCGCGGGCGGCGGAGCCGGTGGGGGCGGTGGCGGATACCCGCCTCCTCCGCCGCCGTACGGGGGCGACCCGTACGGCGGTTCGGGAGGGTACGGAGCCCCCGACCCGCTGGCCGGGATGCCGCCGCTCGCCGACTTCGGCAAGCGCCTGCTCGCCCGCATCGTGGACGCCCTGCTGATCGGCATCCCGCTCGGCCTGCTCCAGTGGCTGACCAGTCGCAACCGCTTCGTCATCGAGACGGACAAGGGCGAGGACGCGACGGAGGTCTTCACCAAGGCGTACAGCGGCGGCGGTCTGCTGTGGACGCTCATCGGCGTGGTCGCGTACGTCGGCTACGACTGGTACATGACCAAGAAGGACGGTCAGACGGTCGGCAAGCGGCTGATGGGCCTGAGGGTGGCCATGCTGAACGACGGCAGTGTGCCGCCGAGCAATGCGGCGCTGACCCGCGCGGCCGTGCTGTGGCTGCCCACGCTGTTGTGCTGCGCCTGCATCTGGCCGCTGATCCTGATGATCACGATCCTCAGCGACAAGCCGTACCGGCAGGGCCTGCACGACAAGGCGGCGAAGACCGTGGTGGTCACGGCGACATGAGGGTGCGCACTCGCACCCGCACGCGGCTGGCGGCCCGGACCGTCCCAGGCCGTACCTAGTGGTGCACGGGGTGCTCGGCCGGCCGGGGTTCCGGCGTCCGGGCACCGCCTGCCTCCTGCGCGAGGGCGGGCGCCGGGCTCGTACGGGCCCGGCGGGCCGCCCTCTTCGGCATACCCGCCGTGACGGCGACGAGGAGTCCGAGGAGGAGGGCCGATGCGGTGATGACGGCCACCCCGACGCCGGTCCTCGTCTGCGAGAGCAGCAGCATGGCGAGGGTGGACACGACGACGGTGGCGGACCCGTAGGCGAGCTGTGCGGCAGTCGGACGCGGCATGGCGGTATCCGTCCTCAAGACATCGGTCGGGGAGTCGCTCGACTCGGTCGCACCTTCGAAGGACTCTACGACGGGGGATGCCCCGGAGGAACAACCGGTAAGCGTGAGCTGACCCACGGTGCCGAAGCATGGGGGGCGCACGGGCGGAAGGCCCGCGCCGGGGCGGGGTCCCGGCGCACCTCGGGGCGGCTTCCGCCGGGCGCCGGGCGGCTGACGGGGTGTCCGGAATACGGGATGGACTGACCGCATAGTGCAATTGACCTGAGCAAGTCAAGGTCTGTCTTTTCTTGCGCGCGTCCGGTCAAATGTCGTCACTTGAGACGCGCGCTGCCCCCGGAACCCCTGACTCCCGGTCCGTACTGGCGGCCGCGGGAGGGGAACGACATCAAGTGAGCAGCAACACCTCGCCGAGAAGGCGGGCCATCCGTTTCGCAGCCGTCACCGTGACGATGGCGGCGTGCGCCGCGACCGCTTCCGCTTACAGCTTCGCCCAGACGGGCGCGACCGGGCTGGAAGGCGCCGGAGCGAAGATCGCGATCGACAAGCACGACCCGGCGCCCGGCCAGGGCAAGGGCCACGAGGAGCACAACCTCCAGGGCCCCTTCAGCGAGCAGCAGGAGCAGGCCCGCGAGGCCGCTCTTGAGAAGGTGCTCGAGGGCAAGGCCGCCGTCCAGCAGCGCGGCGCCTCCAAGGTCGTCAAGCTCGACGACAAGAAGTACGTCGAGCTCGGCCGCGAGAAGACCGACAAGATCTTCACGATCCTCGTGGAGTTCGGCAACAAGGTCGACAGCACGACCATGCACGACCCCGACGGCGCCGAGGGCCCGAAGCCTCCGGTCGTCAAGTACGGCGGCACGCCCGGCCCGCAGCGGAACCAGATCCCGCAGCCGGACCGCAAGAACAACAACAGCACCGTCTGGCGCAAGGACTTCAACCAGAAGTACTTCCAGGAGCTGTACTTCGGCACCGGCGCCGGCAAGCACTCCCTCAAGACCTACATGGAGAAGACCTCCTCCGGCCGCTACTCGGTCGAGGGCGAGGTCACCGACTGGGTCAAGGTCCCCTACAACGAGGCCCGTTACGGCTCGAACTACTGCGGTGACAAGAACTGCGACAACGTGTGGGACACCGTCCGCGACGGTGTGACCGCGTACGTGAAGGCGCAGAAGGCGGCCGGCAAGACCGACGCGCAGATCAAGGCGCAGCTGGCCAAGTACGACCTGTGGGACCGCTACGACTTCGACGGCGACGGCAACTTCAACGAGCCCGACGGGTACATCGACCACTTCCAGATCGTCCACGCGGGCGAGGACGAGTCGGCCGGCGGCGGCAAGGAGGGCGAGAACGCCCTCTGGGCGCACCGCTGGTACGCGTACGGCACCGACGCCGGCAAGACCGGCCCCGCCCACAACAAGGCCGGCGGCACCCAGATCGGCAAGACCGGCATCTGGGTCGGCGACTACACCATGCAGCCCGAGAACGGCGGCCTCGGCGTCTTCGCCCACGAGTACGGCCACGACCTGGGCCTGCCGGACCTGTACGACACGGCTGCCAGCACGACGGAGAACTCGACCGGCTACTGGTCCCTGATGTCGTCCGGCTCCTGGCTCGGCACCGGTAAGGACTCCATAGGCGACCTGCCCGGCGACATGACCGCCTGGGACAAGCTCCAGCTCGGCTGGCTGAACTTCGACAAGGCCAAGGCCGCCACGAAGTCCACCCACAAGCTCGGTGTGTCGGAGTACAACACCAAGCACAAGCAGGCCCTCGTGGTCGAGCTGCCGAAGAAGAAGGTCACCACCACCGTCGTCAAGCCCGCCGCGGGTGCGAAGCAGTGGTGGAGCGGCATGGGTGACAACCTCAAGAACACCCTGACCCGCTCGGTCGACCTCACCGGCAAGACCTCCGCCGCCCTGACCCTCAAGGGCTGGTGGGACATCGAGTCGGGCTACGACTACCTCTACACCGAGGTGTCCACCGACGGCGGCGCCAACTGGAAGCCGCTGGCCGGCACCGCCAACGGCCGGGCCATCCCGGTCGACGCGGCCAACAGCCCGTCCCTGACCGGCGCCTCCGAGTCCTGGCAGGACCTGAAGTTCCCGCTGGACGCCTACGCGGGCAAGAAGTTCGACCTCCGCTTCCGCTACCAGACGGACGGCGGCGCGGGCGGCAAGGGCTTCACCGCCGACGCCGTCACCCTGACCGCGAACGGCGCGGCCCTCTTCACCGACGGCGCCGAGAGCGGCGACAACGGCTGGACGCGCAAGGGCTTCGCCGCCATCGGCGCGGGCTTCACCAAGAACTACAAGCAGTACTACCTGGCCGAGAACCGCCAGTACGTCTCGTACGACAAGACCCTCAAGGTCGGCCCGTACAACTTCGGCTTCGGCGCCGCCCGCCCCGACTGGGTCGAGCACTACCCGTACCAGAACGGCCTGCTGGTCTGGCTGTGGGACACCTCGCAGAAGGACAACAACACCTCGGTCCACCCGGGCCAGGGCCTGATCCTTCCGATCGACGCCAACGCCAAGCCGGCCAAGTGGTCGGACGGCGCGCTCGTCCGCAACCGGGTCCAGGCGTACGACTCGACCTTCAGCTACTTCCCGACGGACGCGTTCACCCTCCACAAGGACGGCAAGCCGCTGCGCTTCGGCCAGCGGGTCGGCGTCCCGGCCTTCGACGACCGCAAGGGCAAGTACTACTACGCCGAGAACCCGACCGGCAGCGTCAAGGTCACTGACACCAACACTCGGATCCAGATCCTGGAAGAGGCCACCGACGGCTCGACCATGGTCGTCCGCGTGGGTCCGTCGACCAAGTAACACGTAAAACCGCAGGTCAAAGCATGATCGGCCGTCGCCCTCTAGCGGGCGGCGGCCGATCGCGTTTAGATGCGTGGTGCCATGTTCTTATTGACAGCACATCTCACGGGGGAGATGAACCCGATGCCCGGCGGAGGTTTCGTCAAGCTGCCCAACGGCGCCGTCGTGGTCGCCCTGACCCTGCCCAGGCCCTGCGGCGACGGCCGCCAGGTACGCGTCCTGGTGCACGCCGCGAACCGGGCCCGCGCCCTGACCAGGCTGCGGAACCTCGGCATGCGCGCCGTCTACCTGCGGGGCAACGCCCACCCGCCGACACCGGACGAGGTGACGGCAGTACTGCACCACCCGGACGGGCTGCTGTGGCGGTGCGCCCCGGACGCGGCGGACGAGCTGTGGCACCCGATACGGGCCCTGCTGAGGAACGCGTGAGGGCCCCCGCGGGGCGCGCCCGCCCCGCCGGAGCCCCCCGGGGAGCCCCCCCGCCCCCGGGGCCCCTGTGGACGCCCTGTGAGGCTCCTGTGGGCCTCCTCCCGGGCCGGTCTAGGCCTGGACGGTTGGGGAGCCGCTGAGGGTCACGCCCGCGGCGCGGAGCTCCGTCAGGGCGCGCTCGGTGGTGTGGGCCGCCACGCCCGCCGTCAGGTCCAGCAGCACGTGCGTGGTGAAGCCCTCGCGGGCCGCGTCCAGGGCCGTGGCCCGGACGCAGTGGTCGGTGGCGATGCCGACCACGTCCACCTCGGTGACCTGGCGGTCCCGCAGCCAGGCGGTCATGCCGGTGCCGTTCTCGTCGGCGCCCTCGAAACCGCTGTACGCCGCCTCGTACGCGCCCTTGTCGAAGACCGCGGCGATGGCGCCCGAGGCGACGGCGGGGGCGAAGTTCGGGTGGAACCCGACGCCCTCGGTGCCGGCGACGCAGTGCACGGGCCAGGAGGTCTCGTAGTCCGGCTCGGCCGGGGGGCGGGCGAAGTGGCTGCCCGGGTCCACGTGGTGGTCGCGGGTGGCGACGACGTACCGGTAGCCGGGGGTGGCCTGGGCGATCAGCTCGGTGATGGCGGCGGCGACGTCCGCCCCGCCGGCGACCGCAAGGCTGCCGCCCTCGCAGAAGTCGTTCTGGACGTCCACGACGATCAGTGCGCGGTGCATGGTGCGGTCCTTCGGTAGTGGTGGCTGCGGACAGTCGGCCCGGCGAAGCCGGGGGAGGGGCCCGGGGTTCGGGTCCCGGGTTCGGGTCCGTGGTTCGGGGCCGGGGGAGTGGCCCGGGGTTCGGGTCCGGAGGAGGGGCCGGGGTTCGGGGCCGGGGTTCCGGCCGGCGGGCGGGCGGTAGGCCGTTCGGGGGTGGGGCCGGGTGCGGGTGTCCCTTTCCCTGCGGGGCCTTCCCCTACCCGCCCCTTCCCGAACCGGGGCAGGCCCCGGACCCCGTTCCGTGCGCTCCGCGCCCGGTGCGCTCAAACGCCGCGCGGGCTGGATTGTGCTGCGGTTCGCTGGAATGTGCCGCTCAACGGCAATTTCCAGCCTCGCCGCGGCACATCCAGCCTCGCGCGGCACCATCCAGCCTCGCCAGGGGGTCCCCCCGGACGAAGTCTGGGGGAGTTTGAGGCGCGGGGTCTGGGGCGGAGCCCCAGGAACGGGAAGGGGCGGGGTGGGGAACAGGCCCCGCGCAGCGGCCCGCCCACTCACTCAGCCCGTAACCGGGCCCGCCGCCGCACCTGGACCCGGAGCCGTACCCGTACCCGCACCCGGAGCCGCACCCGGAGCCGCACCCGGAGCTGTACCCGGACCCGGACCGGACCCACCCACCCCCACCCCGGAGGGGCTACGCGTACTCGGTCGGGATGACCGCTTCGCCCCGCGAGAGCTGCGTCGCGGACAGGGGCAGCCGCCCCCGGGCGGCGATGTGACGGGCCCGGGCCGCCTCCAGCGGCTCGCGCGCCACGACCTCGCCCCCCTTCACCAGCTCGACCAGCAGCTGGTGCGCCGCGAGCCCCGCCGGGACGGGCCCGGTGCCGACGACCTCCGCCTCCGCGACCCCGTCCGCGTCCGGCCGCCGCGCCGCCCACTTCCGGCCCCCGACCGACGCCTTGCCGCCCAGGGACTTCTTCGCGACCGGCACCAGCGGGGCCCTGGGGTCCGCCGAGGCGGCCCGCGCGACGAGCTTGTAGACCATGGAGCAGGTCGGGTGCCCGCTGCCGGTGACCAGCTGCGTACCGACCCCGTACGCGTCCACCGGAGCCGCGGCCAGCGAGGCGATGGCGTACTCGTCCAGGTCGGAGGTGACGACGATCCTCGTACCGGCGGCCCCGAGCTCGTCCAGCTGCTGGCGGACCCGGTGGGCCACGAGCAGCAGGTCGCCCGAGTCGATCCGTACGGCGCCCAGGTCCGTACCCGCGACCTCGACGGCGGTGCGCACCGCCTCGGCCACGTCGTACGTGTCCACGAGCAGGGTGGTCCCGCTGCCCAGGGAGGCCACCTGGGCCGTGAAGGCGTCGCGCTCGCTGTCGTGGAGCAGGGTGAAGGCGTGGGCGCTGGTGCCGACGGTGGGGATCCCGTAGCGGAATCCGGCGGCCAGGTCGGAGGTGGAGGCGAAGCCGCCCACGTACGCGGCGCGGGAGGCGGCGACGGCGGCCAGTTCGTGGGTGCGCCGGGCGCCCATCTCGATGAGCGGGCGGTCCCCGGCGGCCGAGGCCATCCGGGAGGCCGCGGCGGCGATGGCCGAGTCGTGGTTGAGGATCGAGAGGATCACGGTCTCCAGCAGCACGCACTCGGCGAAGCTGCCCTCCACCCGCAGCACGGGGGAGCCGGGGAAGTACACCTCGCCCTCCGGGTAGCCCCAGATGTCACCCGAGAAGCGGTATCCGGCGAGCCACTCCAGGGTGGGGGCGTCGACCACGTTCCGCTCGCGCAGGAACTCCAGGACGGCCGGGTCGAAGCGGAAGTTCTCCACGGCGTCCAGGACCCGCCCGACGCCCGCCAGGACCCCGTAGCGGCGGCCCTCGGGCAGCCGGCGCGTGAAGACCTCGAAGACCGAGCGGCGGTCGGCCGTGCCGTTGGCCAGCGCGGCCTGGAGCATCGTGAGCTCGTAGTGGTCGGTGAAGAGCGCTGTCGATGGCACGTCCACCGGCAGTCCCAGGTCTGCAGGGTTCATGTCAGCGACTGTACTGCACATCTCGTCAGATTGACGAGATGTGGGGGGCCGTTTGTGCGACAGGGCCTCCGGAGTGGCAGCATGGGGTGGGTGAGTGTTGCTCCCATTGAGATCGAACGCACCGAGTCCGCCGAAGAGACCGAAGCGGTCCCCGAACCGGACGTCCCCTGGGTGACCCTGGTGCACAACGACCCGGTCAACCTCATGAGCTACGTGACGTACGTGTTCCAGGCGTACTTCGGCTACTCCAAGGACAAGGCGCACAAGCTGATGCTGGACGTCCACCACAAGGGGCGGGCGGTCGTCTCCAGCGGCAGCCGCGAGGAGATGGAGCGCGACGTGCAGGCCATGCACGGCTACGGCCTGTGGGCGACCCTCTCGCAGGACCGCATCTGATGGCCGGCACCTTCGAGGGCCTGAAGGGCGGGGGCGCCGCGGTCCCCCTCGACGAGGTCGAGATCTCCATCCTGCGCTCGCTCGCCGTCCAGCTGCTGGAGCTGATCGGCCCCGGCCAGGGGCCGGACCAGGACGAGGACCCGCTCGCCGCCCTGTTCGCGGAGGGGCCGACCGAGCCCCCGTCGGACCCGGCGCTGGCCCGGCTCTTCCCCGACGCGTACGGCGGTCCGGGCACGGACGCGGGCACCGACCCGGAGGAACTGCGGTCCCGCTCGGCCGAGTTCCGCCGCTTCACCGAGAACGACCTGCGCACCCGCAAGCGCGAGGACGCCCTCGCGCTCGTGCGCAGCCTCGACGCGCTGACCCCCGGCGGGGACGGCGCGGCCGTGCTGGAGCTCGCCCCGGAGCAGTGCCTGCGCTGGCTCGGCTCCCTCAACGACCTGCGGCTGGCCATCGCGGCCCGGCTGGAGATCGAGGAGGACGACGGGGCGGAGCAGCTCTACCGGCTGCCCGACGAGGACCCGCGCAAGCCGCTGGTGATGGCGTACCTGTGGCTCGGCGGGCTCCAGGAGAGCCTGATCGAGACCCTGTAGCCGGGCCTGTGCGAGGGCGTTCGCTCAGCGGACGCTCAAATCCGGATAACGATCAGATCACCGCCATGCGGTGATTTTTTCGTCCGTGGGCAATTTGTCATGCTTTTCATGTGCTCCACCGCACATTCCGCTTCTCTGCCGGTTCGTCGGTGATCCAGTACTCCGTGATAGATCTTCCGGACCGCCGGCGCGACGCCACCCCTGTCCTCCCGGCGGTGCTTGAACCGGCCGACCGCCGGCGTGCAACTCCATCCGTATCCGGGGGGATCGAGGAACCCGACCCGCAGCCGCGCTCCGCGCCGGCGCGGGTCGGCGTGGAGAAAGGCGCACCACACATGACCTCTGTGCAGGTCGAGACGAACGACAAGGGCCGGCCGGACGGGGCGGCGGACGGTACGGGCGAGGGGTACCACCGGGCACTCGGCGCCCGCCAGATCCAGATGATCGCGATCGGCGGAGCCATCGGCACCGGGCTCTTCCTGGGCGCGGGCAAGGCCATCAGCAAGGCCGGCCCCAGCCTCATCCTGGCCTACGCCATCGCGGGGCTGGTCATCTTCTTCATCATGCGGGCCCTGGGCGAACTGCTCATGTACCGCCCGGTGTCGGGCTCCTTCTCGGAGTACGCCCGCGAATTCGTGGGCCCCTTCTGGGGGTTCGTCACCGGCTGGACGTACTGGCTGTTCTGGGTGGTCACCGGCATCACCGAAGTCACCGCCGCCGCCCAGTACATGGCGTACTGGACGCACGACAGCTTCCCGCAGTGGGGCTACGCCCTCGTCTTCACCGCCGTGCTCTACCTCGCGAACCTGATCTCCGTGAAGCTCTTCGGCGAGCTCGAGTTCTGGTTCTCGATGGTCAAGGTCACCGCGATCGTCGGCATGATCCTGATCTGCGCCGGCATCCTCACCATCGGCTTCTCCGACGCCGGCGACACCGCGACCGTCGCCAACCTCTGGAACGACGGCGGGTTCTTCCCCAAGGGCCTCGGCGGCACGCTGATGACCCTCCAGATCGTCATGTTCGCCTTCCTCGCCGTCGAGCTGGTCGGCGTCACCGCCGGCGAGTCCAAGGACCCGGAGAAGACCCTCCCCAAGGCCGTGAACACCGTGCCGTGGCGGATCGCCGTCTTCTACGTCGGCGCGCTGATCATGATCCTGTCCGTGGTCCCGTGGTCCGAGTTCCAGCCCGGGGTCAGCCCCTTCGTGGCCGCCTTCGAGAAGATGGGCCTCGGCGTCGGCGCCGCCATCGTGAACTTCGTCGTCCTGACGGCCGCCCTGTCCTCCTGCAACTCGGGCATGTACTCCACCGGCCGGATGCTGCGCGACCTCGCGCTCAACCAGCAGGGCCCCGCCTTCTTCACCAGGCTCACGAAGAACGGCACCCCGCTCGTCGGCACCACCTTCTCCGCCGCCCTCATGCTCGTCGGCGTCTGGATCAACTACGTCGCCCCCGGCAAGGCCTTCGACTACGTCGTCTCCTTCGCCACCATCTCCGGCATGTGGGCCTGGATCATGATCCTGGTCTGCCAGCTCCGCTACCGGGCCAGGTCCGACCGCGGCGAACTGCCCGCCTCCTCCTTCCGCGCCCCCGGCGCCCCCTGGACCAGCTGGTTCGCCCTCGCCTTCATCGGCATGGTCATCGTGATGATGGGCGCCGACAAGGACGCCCGCGTCTCCCTGTACTGCGCCCCGCTGTGGGGCCTGCTGCTCGGGGTCGCCTACCTCGTCCTCAAGAACCGCAACCCGCAGGGCGCGGCCTTCGCCAAGCGCTGAGCCCGGCGCTCCACCAGGCGCCAGGCGGCACCAGTCCAGCATCCGGGCCCTCCCGTACCAGATAGCGGTACGGGAGGGCCCGTCTGCATATCCTGTCGCTCATGCTGACCCTCACCCAGGCCCTGTACGACCAGATCGTCGCGCACGCCCGCGAGGACCACCCCGACGAGGCGTGCGGGATCGTCGCCGGACCGGCCGGCACGGGCCGCCCGGAGCGGTTCGTGCCCATGCTCAACGCCGCCCGCTCGCCCACGTTCTACGAGTTCGACTCCAAGGACCTCCTCAAGCTGTACCGGGACATGGACGACCGGGACGAGGAGCCCGTGATCGTCTACCACTCGCACACGGCGACCGAGGCCTACCCCTCGCGCACCGACGTGACGTACGCGAACGAGCCCGGAGCCCACTACGTGCTCGTCTCCACGGCCGACGAGGACGGGCTCGGGGAGTTCCAGTTCCGGTCCTACCGGATCGTCGAAGGCGTGATCACCGAGGAGGAAGTGCAGGTCGTAGCCGCCTACTGACCAGCATGTGAGCCGCAGGCGTCCGATATGTGAGATCACACTCCATTCGGCCGCCCGGGAATCGTTACGATGCCCGCATGGTTTCCCACGACGTGAGCAACGAGACGGACAGCAGCCCGCTGCTGGTCGCGCGCCTGCACGTCGACCTGTGCCGCCTCGCCAGCGCGATCTGTACCGCCGCCTGAGCCCCGCCGGGTACGAACCGACCCCGTACCACCCCCTGTCGCGCGGGGGGCCAGAGCCGCGCGCCCCTTACGCATTACGCCCTTCCCGACGACTGGAGCCCGCCATGGCCATCGAGGTCCGCATCCCGACCATCCTCCGCACCTACACCGACGGCGAGAAGGCCGTCTCCGGCGAGGGCGCCACCCTCGCGGACCTCTTCGCGGACCTGGAGACCCGCCACCAGGGCATCGAGGCCCGCATCGTCGACGAGGGCAAGCTCCGCCGCTTCGTGAACGTCTACCTCAACGACGAGGACGTCCGCTTCCTCGACGGCATCGCCACCAAGCTCACCGACGGCGACAGCGTCACCATCCTCCCGGCGGTCGCCGGCGGCTCGAAGTAATGCGGTACGACTCCCCGCTGGCCGCGGTCGGCAACACCCCGCTGGTCCGGCTGCCCCGGCTGTCCCCCTCGGAGGACGTCCGCATCTGGGCCAAGCTGGAGGACCGCAACCCGACCGGCTCGGTCAAGGACCGCCCCGCGCTCCACATGATCGAGCAGGCCGAGAAGGCGGGCCGGCTCTTCCCCGGCTGCACCATCCTGGAGCCCACCTCCGGCAACACCGGCATCTCGCTGGCCATGGCCGCGAAGCTCAAGGGCTACCGGATCGTGTGCGTCATGCCGGAGAACACCTCCCAGGAGCGCCGGGACCTGCTGGCCATGTGGGGAGCCGAGATCGTCTCCTCGCCGGCCGCGGGCGGGTCGAACACCGCCGTCCGCGTCGCGAAGGAGCTCGCGGCCGAACACCCCGACTGGGTCATGCTCTACCAGTACGGGAACCCGGACAACGCCGGTGCGCACTACGCCACCACCGGCCCCGAGATCCTCGCCGACCTGCCGTCGATCACGCACTTCGTCGCGGGCCTCGGCACCACCGGCACCCTCATGGGCGTCGGCCGCTACCTCCGCGAGCACGTGCCCGGGGTCAAGATCGTCGCCGCCGAGCCGCGCTACGACGACCTCGTCTACGGGCTGCGCAACCTCGACGAGGGCTTCGTACCCGAGCTGTACGACGCCTCGGTGCTGACCACCCGCTTCTCGGTCGGCTCCGCGGACGCGGTCACCCGCACCCGCGAGCTGCTCCAGCAGGAGGGCATCTTCGCGGGGGTCTCCACCGGCGCCGCGCTGCACGCCGCGATCGGCGTCGGCCGCAAGGCCGCGGCCGCCGGCGAGAGCGCCGACATCGCGTTCGTCGTGGCCGACGGCGGCTGGAAGTACCTGTCGACGGGCGTCTACACCGCCCCGACCACCGAGGCCGCGATCGAGACCCTCCAAGGCCAGCTCTGGGCCTGAGCGGATCCCTGCGGGGGCGGGCGGGGAAGCGGGGGCCCGGGCCGCCCCTTCCCCGCCCCTTCCCGGACCGGAGCCCCGCCCCGGACCCCGTTTCCGTGCCCGGCGCGCACCAGCGCCGCGCGGGCGCGACCGCGCCGCTGCCTCCGGCCCCGCCGCTCAGCCCGCCAGATGGCGGACCTGGTCCCAGACCACCGGGTCCACCATCCCCACGCGCCGCCGGAACTCCCACACCGAGACCTCGCGCAGCTCGTCCGTCTCCAGGAAGCTCGGCCGCCCCCGGGCGTCGCCCACCACCCCGGGCGGCAGCGGGATCACCCCCGGCCGCTCGCCGTGGTACTTGCTGGTGATCTTGACCACGCGCACCGTCCCGTGCCCCGGGCCGTACCCGTGCACCGACAGCACCAGGCAGGGCCGGTCCTTCGCCCCCGGCTGGTCCTCGTACGGCACCGCCGCCCACCAGATCTCGCCCGGCGCGGGCTGCGGGGCCCGGCCGGTCCCGTACCCCGCCGGCCGCTGACCGGAGGGCCGCTTTCCGGCGGGCGCCCGGCGGGGCGGCCTCCCGGGGGGCCGCCCGGGCCCGCCCGGACCACGGCGCCCCGCCACCAGCGCCACCACCGCCAGCGCCACGAGCGCGGCCAGGGCGGGCCACCAGGACGTGTCCATGGCTCGACGGTAACCGCGCACCGGCCCCCCGGCACGGCAACCCGTGCGGACCGTCGCCCCCTGGGGTGACTCCGCAGGTGAGTTCCCCCACAACGGCCTGCCGCGGAGGAGCGACCGCCCCTTTCGCGCCTTACGCTCGACGCACGCACGGCCCCCCTGCCCTCACGCACGGCCCACGCCGCCCGTCTCCGCCCACGGAGGTTCCCGCTCCATGAAGCTCACCGTCGTCGGCTGCTCGGGTTCGTTCCCGTCCGCGGAATCGGCCTGCTCGAGCTACCTCGTCGAGGCCGACGGCTTCCGGCTGCTCCTCGACATGGGCAACGGCGCCCTCGGCGAGCTGCAGCGGCACTGCGGCCTCTACGACCTCGACGCGATCTTCCTGAGCCATCTGCACGCGGACCACTGCATCGACATGTGCGCGTACTTCGTCGCCCGGTACTACCGCCACGAGGGCGGACGCTGCGGGTCCATCCCGGTGTACGGGCCCGAGGGCACGGAGAAGCGCCTGACCACCGCCTACGAGGACGTCCCCGACGAGCGCTCCATGAGCGAGGTCTTCGACTTCCGGACCCTGGAGTCCGGCAGCTTCGGGATCGGCCCGTTCCGGGTCCGCACGGAGAAGGTCCGCCACCCCGTGGAGGCCTTCGGCATCCGCGTCGAGCACGGCGGCCGCTCCCTGACGTACTCCGGGGACACCGGTACCTGCGGGGAGCTGTCCTCCCTGGCCGAGGGCACCGACCTCTTCCTGTGCGAGGCCTCCTTCACGCACGGCAAGGAGGACATCCCCGACCTGCACCTCAACGGGCGCGAGGCGGGGGAGGTCGCGCGCGACGCGGGCGCCCGCCGCCTGGTCCTCACGCACATCCCGCCGTGGACGGACGCCGAGCGCAACCTCGCGGACGCGCGCGAGGTCTACGCGGGTCCGGTGGAACTGGCCAGGCCGGGAGCGGTGTACGAGCTCTGACGGGCGTCCGGCCGGCGGCGCCCGCCCCGCGGCAACGCAGAAGGCCCCCGCACTCCATCCGGAGCGCGGGGGCCTTCCTGCTGCCGCCCGTTCGGGTCAGCCGGGCGGGGCCTGCCTACTTGGCGTCGAGCTTTTCCATCTCGGCGAGTTCCTCGTCGGTCTCACGGCCCGGGGTGGGCAGGTTGAACTTGGTGATCGCGAAGCGGAAGAGCACGTAGTACACCGCTGCGAAGCAGAGGCCGATGGGGATGATCATCCAGGGGTTCGTGGACTTGCTCCAGCTCAGCCCCAGGTCGATCAGGCCGGCCGAGAAGGTGAAGCCGCCGTGGACGCCGAGGGCCCAGGTGATGGCCATCGAGGCGGCCGTCAGCAGCGCGTGGATCGCGTACAGCAGCGGCGCGATGAACATGAAGGAGAACTCGATGGGCTCGGTCACGCCGGTGACGAAGGAGGTCAGGGCGAGGGAGACCATCATGCCGGTGACGGCCTTGCGGCGCTCGGGACGGGCCGAGTGCGCGATCGCGAGGGCCGCGGCCGGGAGGCCGAACATCATGATCGGGTAGAAGCCGGTCATGAAGAGTCCGGCGCTCGAGTCACCGGCGAAGAAGCGGTTCAGGTCGCCGTGGACGACCTCGCCGGCGGCGTTGGTGAAGTCACCGATCTGGAACCACGCGACGGTGTTGACGAACTGGTGCATGCCGATCGGGATCAGACCGCGGTTGATGACACCGAAGAGGCCGGCACCGATGGAGCCCAGACCGGTCATCCACTCGCCGAAGTTCGAGATGACCTCACCGATCGGCTCCCAGACGAGGCCGAAGAACACGCCCACGATCACGCCGACGAACGCCATGATGATCGGGACCAGGCGGCGGCCGTTGAAGAAGCCGAGCCAGTCCACCAGCTTGGTCCGGTGGTAGCGCTGCCACAGGACTGCGGCGAGCAGACCCATGATGATGCCGCCGAGGACACCCGGGTTGTTGTACGTCGCCGCGACGTCGACGCCCTTGTTGGCGGTGGTGTTGACCACGGCCTCGGTCACCGGGAACGCGGTCAGCACGTTCTTGTAGACCAGGAAGCCCACCAGGGCCGCGAGGGCGGTCGAGCCGTCGGCCTTCTTCGCGAAGCCGATCGCGACACCGATGCAGAACAGCAGCGGGAGGTTCGCGAAGACCGCGTCACCGGCGGTGGCGAACACGGCCGCCACCTTGTCCCAGCCGAGACCGTCCTTGCCGAAGACGTCGGGCTGGCCGAGGCGCAGCAGGATTCCCGCCGCAGGCAGCACAGCAATGGGGAGCTGAAGGCTGCGCCCAACCTTCTGCAGGCCCTGGAACAGTCCGGAGCCCTTCTTCTTCGCGGCCGCCGGGGCAGCGCTCGCCGTGGTCACAACTTCCTCCAGTGGGCAAGGCGCCGCCAGGGAAGGAGAACGGGGGACGGCGGCGTCTCAGAAACGGGGGGGACAAGCAGTCAACGCGGTCCCGAACCCGGGTGCGTGGTCTACACCAATCGCTGGTGTAGACCAGTTGTAACACGGTGAGGGTTAGATAAGGAACCTTCGTTTTCATGTGGTCTACACCACATCCCGCGGTGGGGGTCCAAAGCCCCTGGACTCCGGCCCCGCGCCCAAGCGGAACCTCCGCGTCGCACCCGGGGAGAGCCCGGCCCAGCGTGGCTCGCGGGGCATGGCGAAGGCCCCCGGATCAAAGGATCCGAGGGCCCTGCAGAACGGGACGAATGGCCCGGGGTGCCTCACAGGTGCGGAATTCCGGGGCTCCGCCCCGGCCCGGCTACGCCTTCAGGTTCTCCTTCTCCATCTCGTCGATCTCCTCGTCCGACTCCCGCCCCGGCGTCTTCAGGTCCCACTTCGTGATGGCGAAGCGGAAGATGCCGTAGTAGACGACGGCGAAGGCCAGGCCGATCGGGATGATCATCCACGGCTTGGTGGCCAGGCTCCAGTTGATGACGTAGTCGATCAGACCGGCCGAGAAGCTGAACCCGTCCTTCGCCCCCAGCGCCCAGCTCACGGCCATCGAGACGCCGGTCAGCACCGCGTGGATCGCGTACAGCACCGGCGCGATGAAGAGGAACGAGTACTCGAGCGGTTCGGTGATGCCCGTGACGAAGGAGGTCAGGCCCACCGACAGCATCAGCCCGCCCACCTCCTTGCGCCGCCGCGGCTTCGCGCAGTGCGTGATGGCCAGGGCCGCCGCCGGCAGGGCGAACATCATGATGGGGAAGAAGCCGGTCAGGAACTGCCCGGCGTTCGGGTCGCCCGCCAGGAACATGTTGATGTCGCCGTGCACCACCGTGCCGTCCGGCTTCGTGTAGCTGCCGAACTGGAACCACACCGGCACGTTCAGGAACTGGTGCAGGCCGATCACCAGCAGCGCGCGGTTCGCCACACCGAAGATGCCCGCGCCCCAGGCGCCCAGCCCCACCAGCCAGTCGGAGAAGCTCTCCAGCGCGTCGCCCACCGGCGGCCAGACCCACAGGCACAGGGCCGCGAACGCGATCGCGACGAAGGACATGATGATCGGGACCAGGCGGCGGCCGTTGAAGAAGCCGAGCCAGTCCACCAGCTTCACGCGGTGGTACCGCTGCCAGAACCAGGCGGCGAGCAGGCCCATCACGATGCCGCCGAAGACCCCCGGGTTCTGGTAGCCGAAGGCCGAGACCGTGCCGTCCGTGGCCTGGCAGCCGACGCTGACCGAGGCCGCGCCGTCGGCGCACGGCTTGGGGAAGGCGTGCAGCACCCCCCGGTAGACCAGGAAGCCGGCCACCGCCGCCAGGGCCGTAGAGCCGTCCGCCTTCTTGGCCATGCCGATGGCCACGCCGATGCAGAACAGCAGCGGCAGGCCCAGGTCGGCGTCGAGCGGGGCCCCGCCCGCCCCCGCCATGACCTTGGCGACGCTGGTCCAGTTCAGGCCGTCCACGCCGAAGACGTCCGGCTGGCCGAGCCGGTTCAGGATGCCGGCCGCGGGCAGGACGGCGATCGGCAGCTGGAGGCTCCGGCCCATCTTCTGCAGACCCTGGAACAGGCCGTTCCACCACTTCTGCTGGGGTACTGCTGCCGCGCTGCTCGCGCTCATCGGCGTCCTCCCTGGCCGGCCCGTTTTGGCGGTTGCCGCACACTGGTGTAGACCAGTTCTCGCATGCGGTCGCAGCCGACCCGCTCACGGGCAGGCTGCTGCTGATCGTCATCATTCGGCAGAAGCCGGACTTGCGCTCGCGTAGATGGGCCAACCGTGGGTTACCTTGACAAAGCGGACCCCCGGCACGGCGCCGGCCAGGCGGGCCGCCGAGACTCGTTCCTTGACACGCAGGGAGAACTGACACATGGCCACCAAGGCTGAGAAGATCGTCGCCGGGCTCGGCGGTATCGAGAACATCGAAGAGGTCGAGGGCTGCATCACCCGCCTGCGCACCGAGGTCATCGACCCCGCCAAGGTCGACGAGGCCGCACTGAAGGCCGCCGGCGCCCACGGAGTCGTCAAGATGGGCACCGCCATCCAGGTCGTCATCGGCACCGACGCGGACCCGATCGCCGCCGAGATCGAGGACATGATGTGAGCTGAGCCCCGCGCTCGCCCACCCCGCAGCACACGACACGGACCCCGCCCGGACACACCCCGGCCGGGGTCCGCGCCGTCCCCGCACCACCCCTCCGCCGTCCCCGCACCACCGGCCGCACTCCGCCGCCCGGGCCGGGGCCCGCCCCCGCAGCGGCTAGGCTCGGAGCCATGTCTCGCATTGACGGCCGTACGCCCGATCAGCTCCGCCCGGTCACCATCGAACGCGGATGGAGCAAGCACGCAGAGGGATCCGTCCTCGTCTCCTTCGGCGACACCAAGGTCTTCTGCACCGCCTCCTTCACCGAAGGCGTACCGCGCTGGCGCAAGGGCAGCGGAGAGGGCTGGGTCACCTCCGAGTACTCCATGCTCCCCCGCTCCACCAACACCCGCGGCGACCGCGAATCCGTCCGCGGCAAGATCGGCGGCCGCACCCACGAGATCTCCCGCCTGATCGGCCGCTCCCTGCGCGCCGTCATCGACTACAAGGCCCTCGGCGAGAACACCGTCGTCCTCGACTGCGACGTCCTCCAGGCCGACGGCGGCACCCGCACCGCCGCCATCACCGGCGCCTACGTCGCCCTCGCCGACGCCGTCCGCTGGGGCCAGGCCAAGAAGCTGGTCAAGGCCGGCCGCAAGCCCCTCACCGGCACCGTCGCCGCCGTCAGCGTCGGCATCGTCGACGGCGAACCCCTCCTCGACCTCTGCTACGAGGAGGACGTCCGCGCCGAGACCGACATGAACGTCGTCTGCACCGGCGACGGCCGCTTCGTCGAAGTCCAGGGCACCGCCGAGGGCGAGCCCTTCGACCGCAAGGAGCTCAACGCCCTCCTCGACCTCGCCGCCGGCGGCTGCGCCGACCTCGAAGCCATCCAGCGCGCCGCCCTCGCCGCCGAACTCTGACCGGGCCGCACCCCCCGGAAGATCCGCCGGCCCCGCCGGAAACCACCGGGGACTCCCGTTCGTCTCACCTGGTACGGGCGCACGGTTCGACGCCGTGCGCCCGTCCGCGCACCCGAATCCCTGGGGGGACCCACATGGCCGTACGCCACCGCCGCACCGCCGCCGTCGCAGTCGCCGCACTCCTCGCCTTCCCCGCCCTCGCCGCCTGCTCCGCGGTCGACACGGCCCTCGGCTGCGCCCAGACGGCCGTCGCCGTCACCGAGGCGGCCAACGACCTCTCGCAGGCCATCGGCACGGCGGCCAACGACCCGACGCAGGCGAAGGCCTCCCTCGACGAGATCGACAAGAGCCTCAAGTCCATCGGCGACAAGACGGACGACGCCGACCTCGGCAAGGCCATCGACTCGATCACCGCAGGCGTGGCGAACGTCCGCACCGCGATCGACAACGGCGACGCCACCCCCGACATCACCCCGATCACCGACGGCGCCAGCGAGCTGACCAAGGTCTGCTCCCCGGCCTGACCGCTGCCGGGAGCCCGGGCCCGGGGCGGACCGCCGCCCCGGGATAATCGGCCCATGACCCGCCTCATCCTCGCCACCCGCAACGCCGGAAAGATCACCGAGCTGCGCGCCATCCTGTCCGACGCCGGCCTGCCGCACGAGCTGGTCGGCGCGGACGCGTACCCCGAGATCCCCGACGTCAAGGAAACCGGCGTCACCTTCGCCGAGAACGCCCTCCTGAAGGCGCACGCCCTCGCGCAGGCCACCGGACTCCCGGCCGTCGCCGACGACTCGGGCCTGTGCGTCGACGTCCTGAACGGCGCCCCCGGCATCTTCTCCGCCCGCTGGGCCGGCACCCACGGCGACGACGGGGCGAACCTCCGCCTCCTGCTCGCCCAGCTCTCCGACATCGACGCCCCCCACCGCGGGGCCCACTTCGCCTGCGCCGCCGCCCTCGCCCTGCCGGACGGCACCGAGCGCGTGGTCGAGGGCCGCCTCCCCGGCACCCTCCGCCACACCCCCGCCGGCACCGGCGGCTTCGGCTACGACCCGATCCTCCAGCCGGCCGGCGAGACCCGCACCTGCGCCGAACTCACCGCGCCGGAGAAGAACGCCATCTCCCACCGCGGCCAGGCCTTCCGGGCCCTGGTCCCGGTGGTGCGGGAGCTGCTGGGCTGACAGCCGAGAGCCCCTCTCCCTTCGAATCGAAGGAAGAGGGGCTCTTCTGCCTGTGGGCCCGGTGGGACTTGAACCCACGACATACCGGATCTAAACCGGCATCCTCTTGCCAGCTGGGATACGGGCCCTCGGGCCCCTACCTTACTGGGCGTCGGGCAGCGGCCGCGACGCCCGCCCGCCCCTCCCGGTGCGGTCCCCGCCCCGGCACCAGGTAGCCGTCACCGCATGGCAGTTGGGGCACAGCAGCCGCAGGTTCTCGAGGCGGTCGTCGCTCCAGTCGCCGTTGACGTGGTCGACCTCAAGGGTCATGGGCCGGCCGCGCCACTCCGCTGCCGTGCCGCAGTGCTCGCAGCGCTCCGGCACGCCGCAGTCCCGCAGCGCGCGACGCAGGAGTCCTGCCGACGTCCGCCGCAGTCCGTCGTGCTTGACCAGGATCTCCGATGCGCTCTTTCGGGGCACCGTTCCGGGCTTGCCGCGCTGGTGGCCCTGGCCGAGCAGGTGGCCGGTCGGAAGCCCTTCCTCGCGGATCCACCGCTTGAGCAGGGCGCTGGTGCTGCCCGACACCGGCAGTCCCAGGCGCCGCAGGGTTGCGGCCAGCGAGTGCGAGGCGGCCAGGGCGGCGCTCAGCACCTCACGCTCGGGCTTCGGGTGGCGCTGGTACCTTCTGCGGCCGAAGTGGGCGATGTCGATGCCGAACGCCCGGAACCTGCTGACGAGGTAGCTCTCCAGGCGCCCGTACGGCTTCACGCCGAGGAACTCGATCACCTGGTCGATGCTGCTGCACCGGGCTGCTGCCTCGGCGAGCCGCTCGGGGGTGTATGAGACGGTCATCGACGCCTCGCTGCGCGGCCGCGGTACGTGTCCGTGGTGGAGTGGCAGTTGGGGCACAGGAACCGGAGGTTCTCCCGGCGGTTGTCGCGCCAGTCGCCGTTGACGTGGTCGACCTCCAGCGGGAGGGGTGCGCCGCGCCAGACGGCCTGGATCCCGCAGCCGCCGCACTCCTCCTGGCTGCCGGACTCCAGGAGCGCCCGCCGCAGGAGGGCGCTGTTCACGCGGGGTGCATCGGATGCTGAGCTCTTTATGAGGATCTCGTCCGCGGAGCGACGGCGCCGGTTGTCCCGCATGGCGGGAGTGCGACGCAGCGGGGAGAAGTGGGAGGTGTCGATTCCGAAGGCCCTCACCCTGCGGCTGATGTGCGTGTGGTGGCCGCCCACGACGTCGAGCCCGAGCCGCCGCAGGACCTCGCACATGTTCGTCGACCGGGCGACGGCCTCCGCCAGGATCTCCCGGGTCCATTTCGTGGCCGTCTCCCGCTCGAAATGAGCGGTGTCCACCCCCAGCTTCCGCATCCGGTCGTGCAGGTAGCGGCGGGAGGGGCCCTTGGGGTCCACCCCCAGTTTCTCCAGGGCCTCCGTCAGCGTGCGCGACGTGCGCGCCGCGTCCGTCAGGCGGGGTTTCGTGTACGGGCTGACCGGCATCGTGTTCCCTCCCCGGCCGCGCGTGCGGCTCTCGGGTGGAGTAACGAGCGGATTTTCGGATGGTTGCACCCGGTATGCGGAAGGGCCCGCACCGGATCGTTCGGTGCGGGCCCTTCGCCGGGGTGCCGGTGGGGCGGGGACTCAGATGCCGAGGTCCTTGATGATCTTGGCTACGTGGCCGGTGGCCTTGACGTTGTAGAAGGCGCGCTCGACCCGGCCCTCCTCGTCCACCACGACCGTGGAGCGGATGACACCGGTCACCGTCTTGCCGTACAGCTTCTTCTCGCCGTACGCGCCGTAGGCCTCCAGGACCTTCTTCTCGGGGTCGCTGACCAGGGTGACCTTCAGGCTCTCCTTCTCGCGGAACTTCGCGAGCTTCTCCGGCTTGTCGGGGGAGACGCCGATGACGTCGTACCCGGCGCCGGCCAGGACGTCGAGGTTGTCCGTGAAGTCGCAGGCCTGCTTGGTGCAGCCGGGGGTCATGGCGGTCGGGTAGAAGTACACGATGACCTTGCGCCCCTTGTGGGCGGCGAGCGAGATCTCGTTGCCGTCCGCGTCGGGGAGGGTGAAGGCGGGTGCGGTGTCGCCCGGCTGGAGTCGCTCGCTCATGTCCCAGAGTCTCCTTGAGTGCGTTCTCGATGCGCTTCTGTCGTAGCGGGCCCCCGAAGGGGCCGTACCTCACGAGCGTAAGCTGACAGACTGATCACGTAGGACGTGCCCACACACATCACCAACGGAGGCAGCGCGGTGTCGGATGTCAGGACCCCTGCGCAGATCGAGGCGGACATCGTCCGCAGGCGCGAGCAGCTTGCGGTGACCCTCGACGAGCTCGGCGTGCGGATGCACCCCAGGACGATCATCGGGGACGCCAGGGCCCGGGTGGCCTCCACCGTGGACGAGACGGCCGGCCGGGCCTTCGCCGCGGTGAACCGCAGGATCACGGACCTCAAGACGGGTCTCCGGGACGACGACGGCGCCCCGCGCCTCGAGCGGGTGGTGCCGGTGGCCCTGCTCGCCGTGGGCGTGGTCGGTCTGCTGGCCGTCTCGGTGCGCCGCAAGCGGGGCTGAGGCGGCGGTGTCCGGGCGGGGTACGGGCGGGCGTTCCGGGCCCGTTGTGCCCCACCGGCGGACCGGCGCGCCGCGGGCAGGTAGGTTCTTCGCGTGAGCGAGAACCCCACGCACGACAAGCTGCCCATCCGGATGCTGCACGACCGCGTGCTCGTCCGGTCCGATTCCCCCGAGGGGGAGCGGCGCTCCGGCGGCGGCATCCTCATTCCGGCGACCGCGGCGGTCGGCAAGCGCCTGGCCTGGGCCGCGGTGGTCGCGGTCGGCCAGAACGTACGGACGGTGGAGCCCGGTGACCGGGTGCTGTACGACCCCGAGGACCGCGCGGAGGTCGAGGTGCGCGGTGCGACGTACGTGCTGATGCGCGAGCGCGATCTGCACGCCGTGGCCGCGGAGCGGCTGGAGGGGTCCGAGGACTCCACCGGGCTGTACCTGTAGGGCCGTACCCGTAGGGCGTCACCTGTGTGCGGAGGGCCGGCGACCGGATGGTCGTCGGCCCTCCGCCGTACCGGCCTGGGCCGGTCAGTGCAGGACCTTGAGGCCGATCACGCAGCCGACGATGCCGGCGAGCAGCAGGAGTTTGAGCACGGAGACCGGTTCGCCGTCGAAGACCATCGCGTAGGCCACCGTCAGCACGGCTCCGATGCCCACCCATACGGCGTAGCCGGTGCCGACGGGCAGGGTGCGCAGGGCGAAGGCGAGGCCGGCCATGCTGAGGGTCAGGCCGAGGCCGAAGACGACGGTGGGGAGGAGGCGGCTGAAGCCTTCGGATTTGCCGAGTGCGGTCGCCCAGACGGCTTCGAGCACGCCGGAGATGATGAGAACGAGCCAGGCCACGGGATTACTCTCTGACACCGTCTTGTCATGTCCGGGTACGGCGCCCCTCGTCCGGAGGCCGTTCCCCGGCCTCGTTTCGAGGCTCTCACACGGGGAGGCGGGGGGCAAACAGCCCCCCGCCTCCTGCTGTGCCGGCTGCCGGACCCCGGCTGCCGGACCCGGGGTCAGCCCTCGGGGTCCGGGTCCCCGGTGGTGTTCCCGCCGGTCGTGGCGTTCCCGCCGGTGTCGGTGCCGCCGGTGTTCCCGCCGTCGGTGCCGCCCCCGGTGGTGTTCCCGCCCGTGGTGTTGCCCGTCGTGCCGCCGCCGGAGGTGTCGGTGCCGCCGGTGGTGTTCCCGCCGGTCGTGGCGTTCCCGCCGGTGTCGGTGCCGCCGGTGTTCCCGCCGTTCGTACCGCCCCCGTTGGTGCCGCCGCCGTTCGTCCCGCCGCCGTTGGTGTTCCCGCCGTTCGTACCGCCGCCGTTGCCGTTGCCGCCGCGGTTGCCGCCCTCGGAGGTGCCGCCCTCGGTGCGGCCGCCCTCCGTGCGGCCCCGGTCGGCGCCGTCGCCCCCGGTGGACCCGTCGCCGTCCTCGGTGGCGCTGTCGTCCAGGTCCGGCGGGGTGGCCTGCCAGGAGCCCGTCATGGTCTCCAGGTCGAACTCGGCCGGCTCGCTGCCCTCCAGGGCCGCCCGGGTGTACTCGGCCCAGATCCGGCCCGGGTAGCCGCCGCCGTTGATGCGGCTCTCGCCCAGGGCGCCGTACAGCTCCTCGTGGGTGCCGGTGTCGGGGTCCTGGCCCATGATCGAGACCACGGTGGCCAGGTCCGGGGTGTACGCGGCGAAGAGCGCGGACTTGTCCTTCTCGCCGGTGCCGGTCTTGCCGGCCGCCGCGTGGCCCGAGTTCAGGGCGGCGCGGGCGGTGCCGTTGTTCACCGTGCTCATCAGCACGGAGGTGGTGGTGTCGGCGGCCTCGCGGCTGATGGCCCGGCGCGGGTCGCGCTTGGGCAGCTCGACGGCGGTGCCGTTCTTCGTGATCTTCGCGACCAGGGTGTACGGGGTGTACTCGCCGTGCGCCGCCAGGGTCGCGTACGCCTGCGTCATGTCGAGGACGCTCGCGGTGGCGGTGCCCAGGGCCATGGCCGGGCCGGTGCCGAGGTTCGGGGTGTTCTCCGGGATGCCGAGGGCGAAGGCCGTCTCGCGGATCTTGTCGGCGCCGACGTCCACGGCCATCTGCGCGTACACCGAGTTCACGGACTTCTCCGTGGCCTTGCGGACGGTGACGTTCCCGTAGTTGACCTGGTCCTCGTTCTCGGGGGCGTAGTAGCCGCCGTCCCAGCCGGTGACGGGCCGCTTGTTCTGGCCGCTGTAGACGGTGTTCGGGGTGATCAGCCGGCCGTCCTGGGTGTGCGAGGTGTTCTGCACGGCCGCGGCGAACACGAGCGGCTTGAAGGTGGAGCCGACCTGGTAGTCGCGGCGGGTGGCGTTGTTGACGTACTGCTTCGTGTAGTCGATGCCGCCGTAGAGGGCGACGACCTTGCCGGTGGCGGGGTCGATGGACGCGCCGCCGACGCGGACCACGCGGTCCTTCTTGTTGTCCTCCGGGTCGAGCTTGCTCGTCACCTCCTCCTGTACGGCGTCGACGAAGTCCTTCTGGCGCTTCCTGTCGATGGTGGTGGTGATCTTGTACCCGCCGGCGGCGAGGGTCTTCTCGTCGATGATCTTGTTGCTGGTCAGGTAGTCCTTGACCGCCTCGACCAGGTAGCCGCGCTGTCCGCTCAGCCCGGCGGGGGTGCGCACCTTGCCCGGCTCGGGGAACTTCATGGACGCCCGCTCGGCCGGGTCCAGCCACCCCTGCTTGACCATGCCGTCGAGCACGTAGTTCCAGCGGCCCAGGGCGCGCCCGCGGGACTGCGGGTGGGCGACCACGTCGAAGGCGCTGGGGGAGTTGAGGAGGGTGGCGAGGTAGGCGCCCTCGCCGGTGGTCAGCTTGCCGACGTCCTTGCCGTAGTAGGCCTGGGCGGCGGCCTGGATGCCGTAGGCGTTGCGGCCGAAGTAGCTGGTGTTCAGATAGCCCTCGAGGATGTCCTCCTTGGACTCCTCGCGACCGAGCTTGATCGCGATGAAGAACTCCTTGGCCTTCCGCTCGATGGTCTGCTCCTGGCCCAGGTAGTAGTTCTTCACGTACTGCTGGGTGATCGTCGAGCCGGACTGCTTGCCCTTGCCGGTGAGGGTGTTGTAAGCGGCGCGGATCATCGCCTTGGGGTCGACGGCCCGCTCCTTGTAGAAGTCGCGGTCCTCGGCGGCCAGCACGGCTTCCTGCACGCTCTTGGGCACGGAGGCGAGCGGAACGTTTACCCGGTTGACCTCGCCGTCGCGCGCGAGCTGGGTGCCGTCGGCGTACTGGTACACGTTGCTCTGGGCGACGGCGGCCTTGTTCGCGGCGGGGATCTCGACGATCGCGTACCCGGCGGCCAGTGCGCCGGCCACGAGCAGGGCGCAGAGCAGGAAGCTGCCGAGGAGGAAGCGCCAGGTGGGCACGAGCCGGCGCCAGCCCCGGCGGCGGCGCTTGCGCTCCAGCTTCCGGGCCTGCTTGGCCTCCCGCCGAGCCTGCTTGGCGGCGGCCTTCGGGTTGGTCTCGTGGGACGGGTGGGGCGCGTGGGGCGGCTGCCGGTCCGGATCCCGGGGGGTCCAGCCCTGCTGGGGTGACTCGTCGCTCATCTCTCCAGGGACTCCTCGGCCGGCCGATCTCGCTCCGCATAGGGCGATATCTGTTGATCTGTACCCAGTGGAACACCGTAGCGCGCCGTTCCGGCCTCAATCGGTCGCGCTGGGCCCCCCGCCGCACTACGCTCGGTCGCTTTGGCTCCGTCGCCGATCGCCCGCCCGGTCTGCTGTTCCGGGCGGCCGGGGACCGGTGGTGGGCGGCACGGGTTCAGACGGGCGACCGCGGCGAATGGTTGCCCTCCGAAAGGCCATCGGCCGACTTTGTCGCCGATTCGTGATCACGGAGGGGGCGGAGTGGACGTGCGGCTGTATCCGGCGGTGGCCGCGAGCGGGTTCCGGCGGTACGCGACCTACGGCACGGCGACGCTCGCGGGGGTGTTCACGAACACCGTCTTCGGCTTCATCGTGGCGTACACGTACATCGCGCTGTGGGACGAGCGCCCCTCGCTCGGCGGGTACGACCAGTCCCAGGCCCTGACCTTCGTGTGGATCAGCCAGTCCCTGCTGGCCGCGGGCGCGCTGATCGGCGGCGGCTTCCAGGAGGAGGTGCAGGAGCGGATCCGCACGGGCGACATCGCCGTGGACCTGTACCGGCCGGCCGACCTCCAGCTGTGGTGGCTCGCCGCGGACCTGGGGCGGGCCGCCTACCAGCTGCTGGCCCGCGGGATCCCGCCGACGGTCGCGGGGGCCCTCGCCTTCGACCTGGCGCTGCCGTCCGGTCCGGGGCGCTGGCTGCTGTTCCTGGTGTCGGTGTGGCTGGGGCTCGTGGTGGGCTTCGCACTGCGCTACCTGGTCGCGCTGAGCGCCTTCTGGCTGCTCGACGGGTCGGGGGTGAACATGGTGCAGCTGCTGGTCTCGATGTTCTGTTCGGGGGTGGTGCTGCCGCTCAGCGTGTTCCCGGGGCAGCTCGGGGAGCTCGTACGCGCCCTGCCGTGGGCCGCGATGCTCCAGGTCCCGCTGGACGTGCTGCTGGGGGAGCACCTCGGTGCGGGCCCGGCGGTCCGGGCGCTGGCCTTCCAGGCGGGCTGGGCGGCCGTCCTGCTGGGGGCGGGCCGGCTGGTGCAGGCGGCGGCCACGCGGAGGCTGGTGGTGCAGGGTGGCTGAGCCGGCGGGGCGCGGGGGGTGCACGGGGCCCGGGGGCCGGGCCCGGGAGGGTCTGCGCGGGTACGCCCTGATCGTGGCGATGTGGGTCCGGTCCACGATGACGTACCGGGCCTCCTTCCTGCTGGCCCTGGTCATGAGCGCGGCGTCCAGCGCCCTGGACTTCGCCGGGATCCTGATCATGTTCCGGCACGTGGACGAGCTCGGCGGCTTCTCGCTCGCCGAGATCGCCCTGCTCTACGGCACCTGCTCCGCCTCCCTCGGCCTGGCCGACCTGCTGCTCGGCAACACCGACCGGCTGGGCGCGCGGATCCGGGACGGTTCGCTCGACTCGATGCTGGTGCGGCCGGTGCCGGTGTTCGCGCAGGTGGCGGCGGACCGGTTCGCGCTGCGCAGGCTGGGGCGGGTGGTGCAGGGGCTGGCGGTGACGGCCTGGGGGGTGGCGGCCGTGGACGTGGACTGGACGGCGGGGCGGGTGCTGCTGGTGCCGGTGATGGTGCTGGCCGGTACGGCGATCTTCGCGGGGGTCTTCCTGGCGGGGGCGGCCTTCCAGTTCCTGGCGGGCGATGCGGCGGAGGTCCAGAACTCGTTCACGTACGGCGGCTGCACGATGCTCCAGTACCCGCCGTCGGTGTTCGGGCGGGAGGTCGTGCGCGGGGTGACCTTCGTGGTGCCGCTGGCCTTCGTGAACTGGGTGCCCGCGCTGTACGTCCTGGGGCGGCCGCAGCCCTTCGGGATGCCGTGGTGGACGGCGTTCCTGAGCCCGCTGGTCGCGGCGGCGCTGCTGGTGCCGGCGGGCCTGGCCTGGCGGGCCGGGCTGCGGGCGTACCGGAGTACGGGGAGCTGAGGGGAGAGTGCCGTGATCGTTCTGGAAGAGGTCGAGAAGGTCTTCGAGGTGCGCAGGCGGGCCGGGCTGCTGCGCCGCGAGCGCCGCCAGGTGCGGGCGGTGGACGGGATCGGGTTCGAGGTCGCGCGCGGGGAGATGGTGGGCTACATCGGGCCGAACGGGGCCGGGAAGTCCACCACGATCAAGATGCTCACCGGCATCCTGACCCCGAGCGCGGGCCGGGTCCGCGTGGCGGGCATCGACCCCTCGCGGGAGCGGACCCGGCTGGCCCGGCGGATCGGCGTGGTCTTCGGGCAGCGCACGACGCTGTGGTGGGACCTGCCGCTGAAGGACTCGTACGGGCTGATGCGGCGCATGTACCGCATCCCGGCGGCCCGTTACGCGGAGAACCTCGACCGGTGCGTGGAACTGCTGGAGCTGGGCGCGCTGCTCGACGTACCGGTGCGGCAGCTGTCCCTGGGGCAGCGGATGCGCGGGGACATCGCGGCGGCGCTGCTGCACGATCCGGACGTGCTGTACCTGGACGAGCCGACGATCGGGCTCGACGTGGTCAGCAAGGCGCGGGTGCGGACCTTCCTGCGCGACCTGAACGCGGAGCGCGGCACCACGGTGCTGCTGACCACGCACGACCTCCAGGACATCGAGCAGCTCTGCGAGCGGGTGATGGTCATCGACCACGGGCGGCTCGTGTACGACGGGGGTCTGGCCGGACTGAGGGCGGCGGGGGAGGGCGAGCGGATCCTCGTGGTCGACCTGGAGCGGGAGCTGCCGCCGCTGGACCTGGGTCCGGGCGCGGGGCCGGGGCTGTCGGGCGTACGGGTGGTGAAGGCGGAGGGGCCGCGGCAGTGGATCGCCTTCCCGGCGACGGCCTCGGCGGCCCCGCTGGTGGCGGCGGTGGCGGCCCGGTACCCGCTGGTGGACCTGTCGGTGCGGGAGCCGGACATCGAGGACGTGATCGCGCGCATGTACGCGGGGGCGGATGGCGGTGGCGGTGCGGGTACGGGTGCCGGTGCGGGCGGGGAATCGGGGGAGGGGGCGTGAACGGGTGTCGGTGCGCGCGCCTGGTCCCTAGGGTGGGGGCATGAGCGAGGAGCTGCCCGAGCTGCGGGCTTCGGATGCCGACCGGGAGCGGGTGGTGGAGCGCCTGCGCGAAGCCGTGGCCGAGGGCCGGCTTGACATGGACGAGTTCGAGGAGCGGATGGACGCGGCGTACAAGTCCCGTACGTATGCGGACCTGTCCCCGCTCACCCGCGACCTGCCCGGCGGCCCCGGGCCCACGACGGGACCCGCCGGCGCGCACCCGGGCGGACCCTCCGCGTCCGCTTCCGCCGGGGCGCCCGTCTCCCTGTACAAGCGGGATCCGGCCCCCGCGGCGGGCCGCCTCCCGGCCGCCTCCGCGCCCGACTGGCCCGCGCGGATCGGGGCCGCCGGGGCCGGGAGCCCCTCGTCGACGGCGATCGCGGTCATGGGCGGCTTCGACTGGAAGGGCCGCTGGACGGTCGCGCGGCGGCTGACGGCGGTGGCCTTCTGGGGCGGCGGAACACTCGACCTGCGCGAGGCGCAGTTCGAGGAGCGCGAGGTCGTGATCAACTGCGTGGCCGTCATGGGCGGGATCGAGATCGTCGTTCCGCCGGGCGTGGACGTCCAGGTCCGCGGGGTCGGCATCATGGGCGCGTTCGACCAGCGGTACGGCTCGGGGGCCGCCTCCGAACCGGTCGACCCGGCCGCGCCGCGCGTGGTGGTGACGGGGCTGGCCTTCTGGGGCGGCGTGGAGATCAAGCGGAAGGCGCCGCGGGCCCGGGAGCTGCCGTAGCGGTGCGGTGGCCCTGAGCCGTCCCTGCCGGATCCGGCGGAGGCGGCTCAGGCCGGGGCGGTGAGCAGGGCGAGTTCGAAGCGGCTGCCCATCGCCTCGTAGCCCTCGTCGTTGGGGTGGAGGTGGTCCCCCGAGTCGTACGCGGGGCGCAGCCGGCTGGGGGAGTCCGGGTCGCGCAGGATCCGGTCGAAGTCGACGACGTGGTCGAAGACCCCGCCCTCGCGGATGCGGGCGTTGACGGTGCGGCGGACGGATTCGCGCTCGGCTTCGTACCCGCGGTGGCCGCGGAAGGGCGGCAGGGTGGCGCCGATGACGCGGATGCCCTGCGCGGCGGCGCGCTTGCGGAGGTCGGCCAGGGCGTTCGTGATGCGGTCGGGGTCGATGACGCGGTTCGCCTTGAGGATGTCGTTCGTGCCGAGCTGCACGATGACCACGCGGACGCCCGCGCGGGAGAGGACGTCGCGCTCGAAGCGTTCCAGGGCGTTGGGCCCCGTGCCGTCGAGCAGCAGGCGGTTGCCGCTGATGCCGGCGTTGACGACGCCGAGGCGCGGGGTGCCGGCCTCGCGGATGCGGGCGGCGAGGACGTCGGGCCAGCGGCGGTTGGTGTCGGGGGTGGAGCCGAAGCCGTCCGTGATGGAGTCGCCGAGGGTGACGATCGTCCCGCGGACGGTGTCGGTGAGCACGTCCATGGCGACCAGCTGCCGCCAGGAGCGGGTCTCCTCGGTGAAGGTGGTCCCCGTCTCGTCGTCGGTGCTGTCGCCCTCGGCCGCGTACGAGGTCTGGCGGGCCTGCGGGTGGCGGGTGACCGGGCCGCTGGGGTCCTCGGTGGGCGGGGCGTACGTGCTGACCAGCATGTCGGAGCCGGCGGGCACCGCCAGCTCGGCGGGGTCGCTGGTGACCTCGTCGCCCGGCGGGATCGTGACCCCCTGCGCGCCGCCGAAGGTGAGCGGGACGAGCGAGCCGGGGATGGCAGCGGCGAGCGTGGTCGCGGCGCCGGTGGCCGAGCCCGCGCGCGAGAGGGCGGCGTCGGGGCCGGCGGCGGGGCCGACGGTGGTGCGGGCGATGCGCAGCGGGCTCTTGCCGTACAGGTTGGAGAGGGTGATCCGGACCTTGGTGCCGCCGACGGTGGTGTGGACGACGTTGCGGAAGGTGCGGCCGGCGTGGCCGCGGAGGTAGGTGTCCGGTTCGGCGTCGACGGGGGGTGCGGCCCAGGTGCCGACCCAGTCCGCGCCGCCGGTTCTGCCCTCCCCGGGCGCCGCGCTGGGGCGGCGCTCCGCGCCCGTGCGCGAGTCCGCCTCGGAGGCCGCGCAGCCGCTGGTGAGCAGCGTGGCCGCGGCCGCCAGGACGCCGAGGATCGGGCGGTGGCTCCTGGCGGGCGGGCGGTGGCTCACGGTGCTGCGGGCGGTCATGGCGGAAGTCTCTCCTCCGGTAGCGGTTCGCCGGAATGGGGGACGCCGGGAACTCGTGGCGCGTCCCGGGAGTCGGTCAAGTAGGCGACAGTGGCAAGAACGCTACGTGACAGGGGGGAAGGGCAGGACAGGTGGGACGTACAACGGACCGTGCGAGGGCCGGAGTGGGTGCTTTTGCGTACTCTGCGGCCGATGAGGAGAGGCGTCGGGGCGTCCGCCGCATGAAGGCGACGGCGACGGGACTGCTCGTCCTGGTCGCCGTGGTGTACGTACTGGCCAAGTGGGCGCAGCAGTCGGGCGCCGGGGGCTGGGCCGGGTACGTGGCGGCCGCGGCGGAGGCCGGCATGGTCGGCGCGCTGGCCGACTGGTTCGCGGTCACGGCGCTGTTCCGCCGCCCCCTCGGCCTGCCGATTCCGCACACGGCGATCATCCCGACGAAGAAGGACCAGCTGGGGGTCTCCCTCGGGGAGTTCGTCGGAGAGAACTTCCTGTCCTCGGACGTGGTGAGCACGCGGCTGCGGGCGCTGGGCATCGGCGGCCGGCTGGGCGCCTGGCTCGCGGAGCCGCAGCACGCGGACCGGGTGACGGAGGAGCTGGCGACGGCCCTGCGCGGGGCGCTGACGGTGCTGCGCGACGCGGACGTGCAGGCCGTGGTCGGCGAGGCGATCACGCGGCGGGCCGAGACGGCCGAGATCGCGCCGGGGGCCGGCAAGGCCCTGGAGAAGATCGTCTCGGACGGCGGGCACCGCCGCGTGGTGGACCTGGTGTGCACGAAGGCGCACGACTGGCTGGTGCTGCACGGGGACTCGGTGATGGACGCCGTCCAGGGCGGGGCGCCGGGGTGGACCCCGCGGTTCGTGGACCGCAAGGTCGGCGAGCGGGTCTACAAGGAGCTGCTGCGCTTCGTCACGGAGATGCGGGACATGCCGGAGCACCCGGCGCGCGGCGCGGTCGACCGCTTCCTCGCGGACTTCGCCGCGGACCTCCAGTCCGACACGGAGACGCGGGCGCGGGTCGAGCGGCTGAAGTCCGAGATCCTCGCGCGCGGGGAGGTGCAGGACGTGATCGCCTCGGCCTGGTCGGCGGTGCGGTCGATGATCCTCTCGGCGGCGGAGGACGAGCGCAGCGAGCTGCGGATGCGGGTGCGCTCCTCGCTGATGTCGCTGGGCGCCCGCCTGGCGACGGACGGCCGGCTCCAGGCGAAGGTCGAGGGCTGGACGGAGGGCGCGGTGGTGTACGTGGTCACGACGTACCGCGCCGAGATCACCTCGCTGATCACGGAAACGGTCGCGGGCTGGGACGCGGAGCACACCTCCCGCAAGATCGAGGCCCACATCGGCCGCGACCTCCAGTTCATCCGCATCAACGGCACGGTGGTCGGCGCCCTGGCGGGCCTCGCGATCTACTCGGCGTCGCGGGCGCTGGGGGGGTGAGGGGAGGGGTCCGGGGCCTTGGGCCCCGGGGCCCTCGGTCCCGGGGACCCCTCAGGTCCGGTCGGAGACGGCGTACGCCGTGCCCGCGACCAGGCCCGCCATGCCGAGGACGGCCGGCCAGGCGCCGATCTTCTTCGCCAGCGGGTGGGCGCCGGCGAAGCCGGCCACGTACAGACCGCCGAGGGCGGCCGCGGCCGGGGCCCCGGCCCGCCGGTTCCACTCCCGTACCGCCACCGCGCCCGCGGCGCCCAGGACGACCCCGCCCAGCGGCCGCTTGCCCGTATAGCGGGCGACGGCGTACCCGCCGACCAGCCCGGCTGCGGCCACCGCCGCCGAAGGCACCCGAGCCGTCCCCGTAATCCCGGCCATGTTCTCCTCCTCGTGTTGCGATCCCTGTGTCCTGATCGGACGCCCATACGGTGATGTGCCCGTACGCCTGTCTGCCCGTATGTCCGTATGTCCGTATGTCGGTATCCCTGCGACGAGGCTAACGCGACCGCCGTACCAGCCGGGCCGAGCCCACCAGCCCCAGCAGCAGCACGGCCCCGCCGACCACGCCGTCGGGGAGCGACTCCTGCACGGAGCGCGGCAGCAGGGCCATGACGCCCAGGACGAGGAGGAAGGCGACCGCACAACCGCCCGCGCCGAGCAGCAGTCTGGACAAGTGGGCCTCCTGGGAAGGGTGTTCGGGCCGGCCCGGGATCGCGCACCCGGACATCCGTTCAACGCCTCCCGCCGACAGGCGACACGGCCTGCGCCGTGGCCGGATTTGTCGCACACCCTCCGCTTCTGTGCACCGGCTCCCCGAGGGAACCCGCCAGGCGTAGATTCGGTCTCCTGATGTGAAATCACGCGCAACCCCCAGAACCCTCCCAGGAGCCCGCAATCGTGATCTGTTACGGACCGGCCGTCCTCGACCTCGCGGAGGAACTGGTCGACGCCTACGCCGAGGTCTTCTCCGCCCCGCCTTGGAACGAGGACGAAGAAACCATTCGCCAGTTCTGGCCCCGGTTCCAGGGCGACACCCGGCGCCCCGGCTTCCGCACCGCACTCGCCCAGTCCCCGGCCGGCATCGACGGGTTCGCGACGGCCTGGCTCACCGGCAGCACCCTCCCCAGGGGCCGCTCCTACGGGCACGTGCTCGCCCAGCTCGGCCGCAACCGGGTCACCGAATGCCTCGCGGGCGCCCTGGAGATAGACGAACTGGCCGTACGCCCCCACGCCCGGGGCCACGGCACCGGCCGGGCCCTGCTCGCCGAGATCGCGGCCGACGCCCCCGACTCCCGCGCCTGGCTCCTCACGGCCCGCCGCGCCACCGACACGGTCGCCACCTACCGCCGCCTGGGCTGGCACGAACAGCCCCCGCTCCCCGGCACGGAGAACGGCGTGGTGGTCTTCCTCTCCCCGAACCACCCGTCGGCCTGACTCCGCGCCGCGGCCCCGCACCCACCGCACCCCGGAACCACCAGCCCCAGAACCGCACACCCCGGAATTCACCCGCACCCACCGGAGTCGCCCCTGCACCCCCGGGCATACCCCCGGCATGATCACTCCCCGGAACCAGCACCCGCACCCGCACACCAACTCCCACCCCTACCCCCACCCCCCAACGCCTCAGCCCCCTAGCTCCCCTCCCCCTCCTCTCCACCGCCAGCACCGCCTGGCCACCACCCACCAGCTCAAACAGGCCGGCATCCCCGCCGCGACCATCGCCCGCCGCTCCCGCCCCGGCGGCCCCTGGCAGCGGCTGCTGCCCCGCGTCCACCTGCTCCAGACCGGGCCCCCGGACCACCGCCAACGGGCCCTGTCCGCAGTCCTCTACGCCGCCCGGCCCGACTCCGACCCCCTCTCCGGGGCCACCGCGGCCCTCACCGGCGGCGCGGCCCTGGCCCTCCTCGGCATCCGCGAGGCCCCACCGGAACCGGCCCACGTCCTGGTCCGCAGCCCCCGCCGCCTCGCCCCCGCACCCGGGGTGTGCCCCCTCCCCACCTCCCGCTGGCCCTCCACCATCGCCCTCTCCGGCGTACCCAGCGCCCGCCCGGTCCGCGCCGCCGCCGACTTCGCGGCCCGCACCGAGGACCCGGACCTCGTGCGCTCGGTCCTCGCCAACACCGTCCAGTCCGGCTGGTGCCACCCCCAGGACCTGTACGAGGAACTCCGCGCGGCCCGCACCCTGAACCGCCCCGCCGCCCGCGCGGCGGCCCGCGAACTCCTCGTCGGTGTCCGCTCGATCGCGGAGGCCCACGCCCGCGAGGCCCTGGCCCCGGCCGACCTCCCGCCCCCGCTCTGGAACGCCCGCCTCTACACCCCCGACGGCACCTTCCTGGCCTCCCCGGACGCCTACTGGCCCGACGAGGGCGTGGCCCTGGAGATCGACTCGGCGGAGTACCACTTCACGCGCGACTCCTGGCACGCCACCCTCCGCCGCCGCCTCCGCCTGGAGGCCCACGGAATCCTGGTCGCCAGCACCACCCCGTCGATCATCCGCACCACCCCCACGGAGGTCACCGAAGCCCTCCACACCCTCCTCACCCTCGCCACCACCCGCCCCACACCCCCACCGGTCCACGTCCGGGGCCACGCCCAACTGGAGCTGCCGCTCTAGGCGGGGTGGCGCAGGCCGGCGGGGCTGCCGGGGGAGCGCCGTCGCGCGGCTACACTCCCGCACCCATGGGCAGTAGCAACTCACCGCGCGAGGAGTCGTGGACTCCGCCACCCGGCTCCTGGGCGTCGTCCCCCGGCAACAGGCGGAGCATGGTCGGCAACCGCAGCCGCGACACGTCGCCGGAGCGGGCGCTGCGGTCCCTCCTCCACGCCCGCGGACTCCGCTACCGGGTCTCCGCCAAACCGCTGCCCGGCATGCGCCGGACAGCGGACCTGCTGTTCCGCCCGACGAAGGTCGCAGTCTTCGTCGACGGCTGCTTCTGGCACGGCTGCCCCCAGCACTTCGTAGCACCGAAGACCAATGCGGACTTCTGGAGAGAGAAGATCAACGGGAACATCCAGCGGGACCGAGACACGGACGCCAGGCTCGCAGCGGAGGGCTGGCTCGTCATGCGGTTTTGGGAGCACGAAGGCGCGGCGGAGTGCGCCGCGCGGGTGTGGACGGCGGTCACCTCGCGCCGAGCCGGGAAGGCCTGAGTCCGGGGCCCGGCCGGTCGGCCGGTCCGACCGGGCCGGGCAGGTTCAGGACTGGCCGTGGCAGTCCCCGTAGGGGTTGCCCGAGGTGCACCAGCAGGGGGAGGTGGGGGTGGGGGGCCAGGGGGTGGCTTTGCCTCGGGCGGCCAGGGTGGTGGCGTATTCGGCGAGGAGGGGCGGGGAGGCGGGGCTGGTGCGCTCCGAGGCGGCGAAGGCCTCGTACGAGGGGACCGTGCCCGTGACGATGCCCAGGTTCTTCGTGCCCGAGGCCGACAGGGAGCGCAGGGCCGATTCGATGGCGGCCAGGTGGACCGGGTGGGAGGGGTACTCCGGGGCCAGGGCCGGATAGGAGGCGAGGAGTTCGGTCAGCTCCTCGGCCGGCCAGTGGAGGACCGCCACCGGGAACGGGCGGGAGAGCGCGGCCCGGCGGTCGCCGAGTTCGGCGCGCAGGCGGGCGATCTCGGCGCGCAGTTCGGCCGGGTCGTCGGAGCCGAGGGCCCAGATGCGCTTGGGGTCGTGGAGCTCGTCCAGGGGGACCGGGCCGGTGTGGCGGGTGTCGGCCACCATGTCCCAGTCGTCGTGCGGCAGACCCAGCAGCCGGCGGACCCGGTGGCGGCCGGTGAGCAGGGCGATGGTGGCCGTGGTGAGGGGGGCCTCGTCGTCCGGGATGAGCAGGCGGGCCGCCTCGGTGAAGGAGGCCAGGGCCGCGTCGAGTTCGTCGTGGGCCTCGAGGGTCTCCGAGACGACCTCCCAGGGCGCGGCGTCGAGGGGGGCGGCGGCCCGGATGCCGTCGATCAGGGCGCGGGCCTCGGGCTCGTGGCCGTACTCCCAGAGGTTGGCCGCCTGGAGGGCCTTGATGAGGTGCGGGCTTGCGGGCTCGCCCGCGAGGAGCTGGTCGTAGAGCGCGCTGGCCCGTTCGCGCTCTTCGGCGAGTTCGAGGTGGGCCGCGGCCTGGAGGAGCAGGGGCTCCTTGTCCTCGGGGTAGCGGTTCGCCGTGCGGATGAGGCGCTCGGCTTCGTCGATGTGCTCGGCAGGCGTGTCGGGGCGCATGGTCCACACCGTACTGCTGCTGGTCAGTTGGCGGGGGAGGTCTTAGGGTGCGGGCGCGTGCGTGCGTGCGTGCGTGCGTGGGTGTGCGGGTGCGTGGGTGGCGTGAGCGGGCGCGGGTGGGTGGGGTGGGTGTCGGTGCGGGCTCGGGTTGTGGTGCAGGGGCAGCGGCGGGGTCGGGGGCGGCTGCCTTGGGCGCTGCGGGGGTTGTGGGTGGCGGCCGAGGGTGCGGTGACGGTGGGGGTGCTGCTGCTGTTGCTGGTGGTGCATCAGTTGTGGTGGACCAACCGGGAGGCCCAGGCGGGGGCTCGGGCCGAGGTACGGGAGTTGGAGCGGCGCTGGGCTGATGAGGGGGGAGGGGGAGTGGCGGAGGGCGTGGTTCCGGGGGAGGGGTTGGGCGAAGGGGGAGGGGCTGGGGGTCCGGGCGACGGGGGAGTGGGCTCGGGCGGGGTGGTTTTGGAGGCTGAAGAGGGGGATGCGGGGCGGTCGGTGCAGGGCGCCGGGGACGGTCGGGCTGGGGGCCGGGGCAGTGGCGGGAGTGGTGGCGGGAGTGCGTCCGGGCCTCGGTGGGACCAGGCGTATGCCGTGTTGCGGATACCGCGGCTCGGGGTGGTCGCGCCGGTGGCCGAAGGGGTCTCGAAGAAGGGCGTGCTCGACAAGGGGTACGTCGGCCACTACGGCGGTACGGCACAGCCGGGGCAGCGCGGGAACTTCGCCCTCGCCGGCCACCGCAACACCCACGGCGAGCCCTTCCGTTACGTCAACCGGCTGCGCGCGGGCGACGAGTTGATCGTCGACGTACGCGGGCGCCGGTACACGTACGTGGTCGGGAAGCGGCTGGACCAGACCTCGGCCCGGGACGGCGGGGTGATCGCGCCGGTGCCGCGAAGTGTGGTGAAGCCGCAGTACGGGTACTCCGAGCCGGGTTCCTACATCACGCTGACCACGTGCACGCCCGAGTTCACTTCGAAGTACCGGCTGGTGGTGTGGGGCACGCTGCGGTCCAGTGCGGTGAGGTAGGGCCGGGTGGGAGGGGCAGTGGTGGACGGCTGGATCATCCTTGGGTCTGACGACGCTGTCGGTGGGGGCGATTAGGATCGAACGCAGCAGCGAACGGCTGGGGTGGGGCTGAAGGTTGACCGGCCCCGGTGGTGATGTCTGGGTGGCCAGGAGAGGGAAAGGGCGGGGGTGGGGGCATGAGCAAGCAGGCTTGGTCGCGGCTTCTGCTGCTGCTCGGCTTCCTCGGGCTGCTCGGGCTGCTGGAGCCCTTCCTCGGCGAGGGCGGTCTGGGGCTCGGCCTCGCCGCTGCCGTCGCCTTCGCTGCCACCGCCTCCGCCGGCGTCGCCGCCGTGGCGTGTGCGGTCTTCGTCTCGCGCAGTGCCCGGCCCGTACCGCCGACGCTCATACGCACGGCGATACGCGACCGCGAGCAGCGCACGGCGTTCCTGCCGCAGCGCGATCCCGATGCGTCCGGCCGGTCGCGGCCGCGGGCGCCGGGGCGGTCCCTCCCGACGGCCGCGTAGGGCGCACTCTTCTTCCCGCTGCTTGCTGCTCCTTGTCGTTCGCCTTCCTTCGTCGCCGGTGTCGTGCCGAGATTTCGTGCGCTCCGGTCGTCGTAGCAGTGCGCCCTTTGCGGGCCGTCACGCCGATATCAGACACCTGATTCGACGAGACGCCCGGAGGGACCCCCGTGTCCGTTCTTTCGCTGTTCGCCATGTTCGTTTCCCACCTCGCCGGGCTACTGGAGCCGGCGTTCCAGGCCTCTGCCACCGCGGCGGCCATCGTGCTGTTCACCTTCCTCGTACGGCTCGCCCTGCATCCGCTCACCCGGGCCGCGTTCCGCGGGGAGCGGGCCCGGGCGGCTCTGGCGCCGCGGCTGGCCGAGCTCAGGCGCGCGTACCCCGGTCCGAGGAACGCGCAGCGGCTTCAGGAGGCCGCGCAGCGGCTGTACGCCGAGACGGGGGTGGGGCCGCTGGCCGGCATCCTGCCGATGCTCGTGCAGCTGCCGGTGTTCTTCGTGATGTACCAGGTGTTCTCCTCGGGGCGCGTGGGCGGCGAGGTGAACGGGCTGCTGGGGCACCGGCTGTTCGCGGCCCCGCTCGGTTCGCGTTGGGCCGACGCCTTGGGGGAGGACGGGGTGTTCGGTGCCCAGGGCTGGGTGTTCCTCGGGCTGTTTGCGGCGATCGCGGTCGTGGCCGGGTGGACGGTGGTCCGGGCCCGGCGGGCGGCTGCGCTGGCTGCCGCTGCTGCTTCTGCCGCCGCTGCGGTTGAGGGTGGGGGTCGGGGCCGGGGTGCGCGGGGTGGGGCCCGGGGTGGTTCTGCGGGGGGTGCGGTGGCCGGGCCGGAGGAGGAGGTCATGCGTCGGGTGATGAAGGTGGCTCCGTTGATGGCCTTCGGGACCCTGGTGACCGCTGCGTTCGTACCGCTCGCCGCCGGGCTGTACCTGTTGGCCACCACGGCTTCGGCGGCTGCCGAGCGGGCCTGGCTGCAGCGGCGCTGGGAGCGGAGCGAGGCGCTGCGGTAGGGGGGAGGCACGGGAAGAGGGGGGATGGGGCGGGGAGGAGGCGGGGAGCAAGGGGAGGGGTGGGGGGTTGCTCTGTGTAGTGGTCCGGGTTGTGAACAGGGTCTTGCAGATTGGACGAGGTTCTTGGAGGATCGACCAATCCTCCGATGGCCGCAACCCATCGGCCGGCCCCGGGTGCGCCTCATGCCCGCGGGTCGACCAGCCACGACCACGGGAGAATGCCCATGAAGCTGCTGCGCGTCGGACCGGTGGGGGCGGAGCGCCCCGCGCTGCTCGACCAGGACGGTGTCCTGCGGGACCTGTCCGGACTCGTCCCCGACATCGACGGTGCGCTGCTCGCCGACGAGACCGCCCTGTCCCGCGTACGGGAGGCCGCGGCGGCCGGGTCGCTCCCCGTGCTCGACGCCGAGGGACTGCGGACCGGGGCGGCCGTGGGCCGCATCGGCAAGGTCGTCGGCATCGGGCTGAACTACCACGGGCACGCGGCGGAGATCGGCGCGGCCATCCCCGAAGAGCCGATCATGTTCCTGAAGGCCCCCGACACCGTGGTCGGCCCGGACGACACCGTCCTCGTGCCGCGCGGCAGCGTGAAGACGGACTGGGAGGCGGAGCTCGGCGTCGTCATCGGCAGCACGGCCCGCTACCTGGGCTCGGCCGAGGAGGGGCTCGCGCACGTCGGCGGGTACGTCCTCGTCAACGACATCTCGGAGCGGGAGTTCCAGATCGAGCGCGGCGGCACCTGGGACAAGGGCAAGAACTGCGAGACCTTCACCCCCCTCGGCCCCTGGCTGGTCACGGCCGACGAGGTACCGGACCCGCAGGTGCTCGGTGTGCGGCTGTGGGTGAACGGGGAGCAGAAGCAGGACGGTTCGACCTCCGACCAGATCTTCCCGGTCGGCGAGGTCGTGCGGTACCTGAGCCAGTTCATGACCCTGTACCCCGGCGACGTGATCGTCACGGGTACGCCGGCGGGTGTGGCGATGGGCCAGCCGGAGCCGAAGCCGTACCTGCGGGCCGGCGATGTGGTCGAGCTCGAGATCGACGGGCTGGGGCGGCAGAGGCAGCAGCTCAAGGACGCCTGAGGGCGGGTCGTTTCGCGGCCGGGAGGGGCGGGCCGGATGGAGGCCCGCCCCTCCGCGGGGCGGACGCGCTTCAGGCGGTGGGCAGGTCCACCGTGCTGCCCGTGCGCGAGGAGTGCACCGCCGCCTCCAGGACCTCCAGGCAGGCCGCGGCCTCCTCCGCCGTCACCGGCGGCCGCCCGCCCGTGCGCAGGGCCTCCGCCACTGCCGCGTAGTACGCCGGGTAGTCCCCCGGCAGGGTCGGTACGGGCCGCCCGCCGCCCGTCAGCGGGGACTCCCCGGAGCCGATCCGGCCCCACAGGTGCTCGGGCTCGGTGCCCCAGGGCGTACCGGCCGCCGGGCGCCGGCCCTCCCGCAGGTGGCCCTCCTGCGGGTCCAGCCCGTACTTCACCCAGCCGGCCGCGGAGCCCAGCACCCGCATCCGGGGGCCGAGCTGTGCGGCGGTCGCGCTCACGTGCAGGTGGGAGCGGACGCCGTTCGCGTGCGTGAGCGCGATGAACGTGTCGTCGTCCGTCTCGGCCCCGGCGCGGCGCCGGTCCGCCTCCGCGTACACGCGCACCGCCGGGCCGAAGAGGGTCAGGGCCTGGTCGACCACGTGGCTGCCCAGGTCGTACAGCAGTCCGCCGACCTCGTCAGGGTCCCCGGACTCGCGCCAGCCGCCCTTCAGCTGCGGCCGCCAGCGCTCGTAGCGGGACTCGAACCGCTGTACCTCGCCCAGCTCCCCGCCGGCCAGGATGCTGCGCAGGGTCAGGAAGTCGTTGTCCCAGCGGCGGTTCTGGAAGACGGAGAGCAGGGTTCCCGTGCGCTCCGCGAGGGCGGCCAGGGCGCCGGCCTGCGCCGCCGTGGCCGCGATCGGCTTGTCCACGACCGTGGCCAGACCGGCTTCGAGGGCGGCGGTGGCCAATGGGACGTGCGTGCGATTGGGGGAGGCGATGACGACCAGGTCGAGTTCGTCGGCCCGGGCGAGCAGGTCCTCGGCGGTCGTGGCGATGCGTACGTCGGGGAACTCGGCGCGGGCCTGGGCCTGCCGCTCCTCGTTGGCCGTGACGACCGTGTCCAGGGCCAGGCCTTCGGTGGCGGCCACGAGCGGGGCGTGGAAGACCGAACCGGCGAGTCCGTAGCCGATCAGCCCTACGCGGAGGGGGGCCGGGGAGGGGGCTGCGGTGGGGGCTGTGGAGGCGGGAGGAGTGGTAGAGGCCATGCAATTACTTAAGCAACGCTGTTGCGTAAGTGCAAGTGGTGGGGATGATGGGTGGGTGGACAGGAGTAGCGGTAGTGGTGGTAGCGGCAGTGGTGGCGAGCTGGGTGCGGGTGCGGGTGCCGGTTCGGGTTCGGGTGTCGGTGTAGGGCCCGGGATTGGCCTGGCCGCCGTACGCAGCCACAATTCCGGGCTCGTCCTCGGGCTCCTGCGTGCCGCGGGCGCCGCGGGGGCCAGCCGGCCCGAGCTCGCCGGGGGTACGGGGCTCACCCCGCAGGCCGTCAGCAAGATCACCGCGCGCCTGCGGGCCGCGGGCCTGGTGGCGGAGGCGGGTCGGCAGGCCTCCACCGGGGGCAAGCCGCGGACCGTCCTGCGGCTGGTCCCGGAGGCGGGGTACGCCGCCGGGCTGCACCTGGACCGCGACGAACTGCGCGCCGTACTCGTGGACCTGGCTGGGCGCACGGTCGCCGAACGGCGCGCCGCGATCGACTTCGGGAGGGGAGCGGAGGCGGTCGTGGACGCGGCCGCTCTTGAGCTTGGGCGGCTGGTCTCCGATTTCCTTGGGGCAGGGGCAGGGGCAGGGATCGAGGGTGAGGGTGGTGGAGCAGGGGCTGTGCTCAAGCAGCTCGTGGGTGTGGGGTGTGCTGCGCCCGGGCCGCTTGATCATCGGACTGGGGTGATGGGGCGCGTCACCGGGTTTCCCGACTGGGACGGGTTTCCGCTGCGCGCGGCGCTGGCGCGGCGGCTCGGGGCGGTGGGGGGTGCTGTCGCCCCGGCATCCGGGTTCGCTTCCGAGTCCGGGTTCGCGTCTGGGCCCGGTGTCGCGTCCGGGCTCGGGCTCTCTTCTGGGCTCGGTGTCGGGTCCGGGCTCGGTGTCGCCGCGGCGGGCGGTGCCGTGCCCGTGGTGCTCGACAAGGACACCAATGCTGCCGCCGTGGGGCTGGCCGCCCATCCGGCGGGGGCCGGGTTCGCTGGGGGCGACGCGGGTTCGTTCGCCTACGTGCACTTCGGTACGGGCCTCGGGGCCGGGATCTTCCTCGCGGGCGGGCCGCACCGGGGGCCGCGTACCGGGGCGGGGGAGTTCGGGCACCAGGTGCTGGTGCTCGACGGGCCCGGGTGCCGGTGCGGGGCGCGCGGCTGCGCGGAGGTGCTGTGCCTGGACGCCGTGGCCCGCGGGGACCTGGCAGCCGCGGCCCGGATCCTCGGCGAGGCCACCGCGAACCTGGTCGCGCTGCTCGACGTGGACCGGGTGGTGCTCGGGGGGCGGGTGGTCGAGCGGGCGCCCGCGGAGTTCGTACGGGGTGTCGGCGAGGTGCTCGCCGTACGGGCCCTGGGTGAGTACGCCGTCCAGGTGGCCGCAGCGCCCGGAGGGGCGGTGGCCGCGGGGGCGGCGGAACTCGTCCTCGCCGGGGTGTTCGGGGCGGGGCGGCGGGCGGTGTAGCCGTTCCTGTGGGGCGGGATCGGGCTGGGGGCGGGGCCAGTGCCGGGATCGGGGTGGGGTCAGCCGCCGGGGTCGGGGCTGAGCCGTTGTCCGTAGCCGGGTCGGCTGCGTGGCCGGTTGGGGGCGTCCCGCCATGCGTGACGGTGTTTCCGGGGCGGGGTGCCCTGTCAAGGGCGCTCCTCCTCCGTCGTCGCGTCGCTGCGCGATTCCGCTGCGCTCCACCCTGGACAGGGCACCCCGCCCCGGACGGCATGACTGCCTGTCGGGACGCCCCTCGAAAAGGAACGCCCAGGGGGGACCGGGGCGGGGAGCCCCGGGGTCGGCCGCGGCAGTCCGGGTACCGGGCTCCCCACCCGTGCGCAACCTGCCCCGTGCGTAGCCCGACCCCGCTCGGTCCGCCGTGCCCCGCTCGGTCTGCCGGGCCCAGGCCACCGCCGAGCCGGGGCCTGCGGCGTGCCGCGGCCTCTGCCGAGGCCCGGCCTGCGTGCGCCGCCCCCTCCGGCCTCCGCCGCCCCCCGGCCTCCGCCCGCCGCGCCCCCGACCTCCGCCGCCCCCCACCCCCGCCCGCCGAATGGGCGTAAACCGGGTCATCCCGCGGCGTGTGTGGACAGGCGGGTCCGCGCGCGTGGGAGGGTGCGGGGGACGGCGGGGTGATTGTCACCTGGTCACCTCGTCCGACCGATGTCCGGCGAGCAGCGAAGGCCCTCCATGCGACTGCGCACAGCACTGGCCGTCTCCGCCGCCGTGGCCGCGCTCGCGCCCGTGGTGGCCGCGGCCCCGCCCGCCTTCGCCTCCGGTTCGGTGTCCGCCGCCGCGGCTACGATGCCGTCCGTCGCCACACTCGGGTCCGGAGTGCCTGCCGCTGCCGCCGCGGTGCCGTCCGCTGCCGGCGGTTCCGCTTCGGTCGGCTTCGCCGTTTCCGCTCCCGTCGGCCCCCTCGTCTCCGGCTCCTCCGTCGTCGCCCAGGCCCTCCGCTCCCCCCTTTCCGTCGTCGCCCCCCGGACCCCCGCCGACATCGGCGAGGGCGGCGGGGCGAAGCCCGCGCCCGCACGGCCCTCCCGGGTGCAGCCGCGCTGTGGGGACGGGGAAGGGGCCGAGTTCCCGCTCGGTGCGCGGATCCGGGGCGGGCCCGCCGTGTACCGGACCGGGGGCGGGCCGCAGACCTGGTACCTCGACCTGACCAACTCCACCGGCGGTACCTGCACGGCGGTCCACCCCGTCGTCGTGTTCAGCGACAGTGCGCACGCGCTGCGGGCCGGTGACTTCCGGATGGAGTTCGCCGACGGTGCGGGGGAGTTCCGTCCGGTGAGCCTTGAGCGCACCGATCAGGACGAGGTCGTCGCCGTGTTCGACGGGGAGGGGCGCGGCGCCTCCCCAGATGCGGGTTCCGGTTCCGGGCCCGGTGGGGGTTCCGGTGCCGCGGCGCGTCCGCTGCCCGGCTTCGCCGGGTTCACCGTCGCCCCCCGCTCCTCCCTCACCGTGACCGTGCGGCTCGCCTTCGCCGAAGGCGCGCCCGTCGGGGAGGTCGTCGCCGACGCCGCGCTCGTACAGCGCAAGGGCCAGGGCGAGGGCGACGGCGGGGGTGAGGACGGGGACTGGGTGGGTGAGGCCGGGGCGTACCGGTTCTCCGTCGACGGGCCCGAGGGGCCGGCAGAGCCCGGGGCTGCCGGCTCCCTGGCCGAGACGGGGGCCGGCCGCCCCGGCCCGGAGCGGGACGGGTGGCTGTACGGGCTCGGGGCGGTGGCCGCGGCACTGGCCGCGGCCGGCGGGGTGCTGGTGCTGGGGGCCCGGCGGCTGCGCGCGGGCTGAGCGCCCGTACAGTCCGGGACGTGGAACCGACGCACCCGCACCACCACTCCGGCGGCCCCGTCCGCTCGGGCATCCCCGAGCACGGCCGCATCCCCAAGTACTACGCCGTCAAGGCCCGGGTGACCGAACTCGTCGAGGAGCTGGGCGAGGGCGGCCTGCTGCCGACCGAGCGCGATCTGGCCGAGCGGTACGGGGTCTCGCGCGAGACCGTGCGCCAGGCCCTGCGCGAACTCCTGCTGGAGGGGCGGCTGCGGCGCTCGGGCCGCGGGACCGCGGTCGCCGGGCCCAAGCTGGAGCAGCCGCTGTCCCTCGCCAGCTACACCGAGGGCGTGCGCCGCCAGGGCCGGCGGCCCGGCCGCAGCCTGATCGGGCTGGAGCAGTTCCCCTGCCCGCCCGCCCTCGCCCCGGGCATCGGGGCCGAGGCGGGCGAGCCCGTCTGGCACCTGGAGCGGGTCCTGCTCGCCGACGACGAGCGGGTCGGGCTGGAGAGCACCTACATCCGGGTGGCCCGCGCGCCCCGGCTGGCGGTGGACTTCCGGCCGGACAGCTCCTTCTACGGGTACCTGAAGGACGAGCTCGGCATCGGCTTCGGGGACGCGGACGAGAAGCTGGAGACCGTGCTCGCCACGCCCCGCGAAGCCCTCCTGATCGGGACCCCGCCCGCCCTGCCGATGTTGCTCCTCCACCGCTTCTCGCGCGATCCGCAGGGCCGGCCGCTGGAGCGCGTCCGCTCGCTCTACCGCGGCGACCGGTTCAGCTTCACCACCCGCCTCCATCCCTAGGGGGCAGGGGCCGACAGGCGGGTGGGGGTGCGGGGAAGGCCGCAGGCTGATAACCGATCGGTAACGGGTCTGGTCCAAATTCGGGGGGTGTTCACGGTCGCGACCGGCCTCCGCCCCCTCCGGGACACTCCCCGGTACGAGCGTTTCCGGCATGAGAGTCATAGTCGTCGGAGGCGGCGTGGTCGGCACCATGCACGCCTGGCAGGCAGTCCAGCGCGGCCACGAGGTCGTACAGATCGAGCGCGAGGCCGAGGCCCGCGGTGCCTCGCTGCGCAATTTCGGGCAGGTGTGGGTGAGCGGCCGGGCCGGGGGCGAGGAGCTCGCCACCGCCCTGCGGGCCCGGGAGCTCTGGGAGCGGATCGGGGCCGAGGTCCCCGGCCTCGGCTTCCGGGCCAACGGCTCGCTGACCCCCGTGCGCACCGCCCGCGAGTACGCCGTGGCGGAGGCGGCCGCCGCCCGCCCGGATGCCGCGGCCCGCGGGTACGAGCTGCTCGGCGCGGCCCGCGCCAGGGCCCTCAACCCCGCCCTGCGCGGCGCCTTCGAGGCCGCCCTGTGGTGCGAGCGGGACGCGGCCGTCGAACCGCGGACCGCGCAGCTCGCGCTGCGCGAGCGGCTGCGGGAGTCCGGCCGCTACGCCTTCCTGTCCGGCCGCGAGGTCCGCGAGGTGACCGGTACCGCCGCCGTCCGCGACGACCACGGCGACGTGCACCGCGGCGACGCGGTGGTGCTGGCCACCGGCGCCTGGCTGAGCGGTCTGGTGCGGGAGCTCGAACCGGACCTGCCGGTGCGCCGGGTCCGGCTGCAGATGATGCAGACCGCGCCCCTGGGCGAGGAGCTGCCCACCTCGGTCGCCGACGCCGACAGCTTCCGCTATTACCCCGCCTACGCCTCCCCGGCCCTCGACGCCCTCAACGTCCACCAGGCGCAGGCCCCCGCGGCCGCCGCCCACGCGATGCAGCTGCTCATGGTCCAGCGCCGCGACGGCGGCCTGACCATCGGGGACACCCACGAGTACGAGCACCCCTTCGCCTTCGACACCCTCGAAGACCCCTACGAGCACGTGGCCGCGGTCGCCGAGTCCTTCCTCGGCCGCCCCCTGCCCGAGGTCCGGCGCCGCTGGGCCGGGGTCTACGCACAGTGCACCGACACCACCCGGGTGGTGCACCGCCGGCAGGTCCGCGAGGGCGTGTGGCTGGTGACCGGGCCCGGCGGCCGGGGGATGACCTGCGCCCCCGCCATCGCCGAGACCACCGCAGACGAACTGGGCTGGTGAACAGCATGGGCACCAAGGACACGCACCCGACGGCCGGCGCCCCGGCCCACCGCCTCGTCGTGCTCGACATGGCCGGGACCACCGTCGCCGACGGCGGGCTGGTCGAGCGGGCCTTCGGGCGGGCGGCCGAACGCCTCGGCGTGGAGGCCGGATCCGAGCGCCGCGCGCAGCAGCTCCAGTACGTGCGCGACACCATGGGCGAGTCGAAGATCTCGGTGTTCCGGCACCTCTTCGGGACCGAGGAGCTCGCCCGGCGGGCCAACGCCGCCTTCGAGGAGGCGTACGGCGAACTGGTCGACGGCGGTCTCGTCGCCCCGCTGCCCGGCGCCCGCGAGGCGATCGAGCAGCTCCGCACCGAAGGCCGCACCGTGGTCCTCACCACCGGCTTCGCCCGCGTCACCCAGGACGCCATCCTCGACGCCCTCGGCTGGCAGGACCTGGCCGACCTCACCCTGTGCCCGGCCGACGCGGGCGGCCGCGGACGCCCGTACCCCGACCTGGTGCTGGCGGCCCTGCTGCGCACCGGGGCCGTGGACGACGTGCGCCGGATCGCCGTCGCGGGCGATACCGCGTACGACATGCTCAGCGGCAGCCGCGCCGGGGCCGGGACCGTCGCGGGCGTGCTCACCGGGGCGCACGGGCGCGAGCGGCTGGCGGCGCACGGGGCCACCCACGTCCTGGCATCCGTCGCCCTCCTCCCGGAGGCGCTGGCCCGCGTCGAGAGCGGCGAGGTTTCCTGACGGACAATCAGATTCGGTCGGTTTTTCGGCCGTACGGCGCCTTTCCCTCCGGCCCGGACGCATGGAAGTCTGCCACCGGCAGTCGGCGCGCAACCTCCCGGTCGACGGAGGGTCACCCTCGGGCCCGAGAGTGACACCCGGATAACGGGTCTGGACCGAAGACCGCACCTCCGGTCCCGGCCCGGCCCCGCGCACCCCGCGCGGGGCCGCGCCCACCGCCGTACGCACGTCCCGTACGCCCGCTCCGTACGCACGTCCCGTACCGCGCCTCCCCACCGCGCACCCGCGACCACTCCCTGGAGGAGTACGTGCAGACCGCTCTCCCCGGCCGCCCCCACGGCCGCACCCCGCGCCGCCGCCTCACCGTGGCGGCCGCCACCGCCGGGCTCCTGCTCTCCGCCGGCGCCACCGCCGCGGCCGCCCCCGGTACCGCCCCCGCCGCGGTCTCGGCCGGTACCGACAAGGTGCTGGTCATCGGGCTCGACGGGGTCGCGCTCGACCGGCTCAAGGCCGCCGACGCCCCCCACCTCAAAGGGCTGATGGCCCAGGGCCTGACCGCCTACAGCACCCTGTACGCCAACCCCATGGCGGCCACCTCCTCCGGCCCCGGCTGGTCGACCATCGCCACCGGCGTGTGGCCCGACAAGCACGGAGTGAAGGACAACTCCTTCACCGGCAAGAACTACGGCGCGCACCCGGACTTCCTCACGCGCATCGAGAACGCCAGCCCCGCCCTCAACACCTACGCGGCGGCCGACTGGGAGCCCATCACCTCCACCGACCAGAACGGCCCGATCTTCTCCCCCAAGGTCGACAAGCGCCTCTCCCTCAAGGGCGACCGCGACGGCTACCGCACCGAGGACCCCAAGATCGCCGCCGCGGCCGCCGCCGAACTCCGCGACGCCGACCCGGACGCCTCCTTCGTCTACCTCGGCGAGGTCGACGTGGCCGGGCACTCCTACGGAGCCGCCAGCCGCCAGTACCTCGACACCATCGCCCGCGTCGACGGCCTGGTCGGACAGCTGCTGACGGCCGTTCAGGACCGCCCGACCTACGCCCAGGAGAACTGGCGCATCCTGGTCACCACCGACCACGGCCACACCGCGGCCGGCGGCCACGGCGGCTCCACCATCGCCGAGCGCGGCACCTTCGTCATCGCCAAGGGCCCCGGCATCGCGGCCGGTTCGGTACGGGACGACGTACGCCTCGTCGACGTGGCCGCCATCGCCCTGCGGCACGTCGGGGTCCCCGCCACCGGCCTGGACGGGCTGGCGCTCGACGCGGCCGACTCCGACGCCTTCGACACCCTGCGCCCCAGCCTCCGCACCCGCGTGGACGAGACCGGGATCCCCGCCGCGACCAAGGGCTTCACCCGCACACCGCCGACCGGCTGGAGCGTGGACAACTCCCGTATGGGCACCGGCGGGATGACCGAGTGGGCCGGATGGTCCTTCGCCACCGACGAGTTCTGGACCCAGTCGCAGCGCGACCAGTGGCGCGAGCTGGGCGTCCGCTCCCGTGACGTGTTCGCCGTCGCCGACTCCGACGAGTGGGCCGACAAGGCCCACACCGGCACCTTCGACTCCACGCTCGTCACCCCCGCCTACCCCGTGGCCGGCGGCACCACCCGGACCCTGCGGTACGCCACCCACTACCGCCACGAGGCCGGGCAGACCGCCCAGGTGCTCGTCTCCTACAACGGCGGCGCCCCGACCGTGGTCAAGAGCCACACCGCCGACGCCCTCGCCCGGACCGAGTCCGTCACCCTCCAGGTCCCGGCCGGGGCCACCAGCGTGAAGGTCCACTTCCGCTACGCCGGCACCAACAACTGGTACTGGACCGTGGACGACGTCACCCTCGGCTGAGCCCCGGGGTCCGGGACCGGCTCCCGGGCCCCGGATCCGCGCCCGCCGTCCCGGGCCGTGGACGCCCTCGGCGTCCGCCGCCCGGGCTCGGTAGGGTGGTATGGACCAGAGGCCCTGGAGGCCCCTGCCAAGGTCAGAGCCACGCAGAGCGGAGAACAGTCCCGTGGGAGAGCGCAAGCCGATCGAATCCTGGCTCACCGACATGGACGGGGTCCTCATCCACGAGGGCACCCCGATCCCCGGCGCCGACCTCTTCATCAAGCGGCTGCGGGAGTCGGGCAAGCCCTTCCTGGTCCTGACCAACAACTCCATCTACACCCCGCGCGACCTCCAGGCGCGGCTCCAGCGCATGGGCCTCGACGTGCCCGTCGAGAACATCTGGACCTCGGCCCTCGCCACCGCCAAGTTCCTCGACGACCAGCGCCCGGGCGGCACGGCGTACGTGATCGGCGAGGCCGGACTGACCACGGCCCTGCACGACATCGGCTACATCCTCACCGACCACGACCCGGACTACGTGGTCCTGGGCGAGACCCGGACCTACAGCTTCGAGGCCATGACCAAGGCCGTCCGGCTGATCAACGCCGGCGCGCGGTTCATCTGCACCAACCCCGACGAGACCGGCCCCAGCACCGAGGGCCCGCTCCCGGCCACCGGCGCGGTCGCCGCCCTCATCACCAAGGCCACGGGCAAGAAGCCGTACTTCGCCGGGAAGCCGAACCCCCTGATGATGCGGACCGGCCTGAACGCCATCGGCGCCCACTCCGAGACCAGCGCCATGATCGGCGACCGGATGGACACCGACGTGCTCGCCGGACTGGAGGCGGGCATGCAGACCTTCCTCGTGCTCACCGGCCTGACCACCGTCGCGGACGTGGACAAGTTCCCGTACCGCCCGTCCAAGACCGTCGACTCGATCGCGGACCTCGTCGAGCGCATCTGACGTACGGCCCGGCCGGGGCGGGCATCCGGACCCGCCGGCCGGCCGGCCGCGGGCGGGCATCCGACGTACGGCCCGCACCCGTACGGGCCAGTCGGCCGCCCGCCGGGATGCGCTGCGGCGCGCCGCGCGTGAACCTCCGTAACAGGAGGTTTCACGATGCGTACCCATCTGCTCGCTCTCCGCGGCGCCGCCGCCGGAGGCTCCCTGCTGGCCACGTCAGCCCTCGTCCTCGCAGGCTTCGGCTCCCTGCCCGCGGCAGCGGCCCCGGCGGGGGAGGAGAACCGCGGCACGGTCTGGGCCACCCCGGCGACCGCCTCGCCGGGGGCGCAGATCGAGCTGCGCGTGAACGGCTGCGACGGCACCACGGGCGCCGCCAAGTCCAGCGTGTTCGTCGCCGACGCCCATCTGACCGGGCGCGACGGCCGCGGCAACCCGCTGTACGGCGAGGCCATGATCAGCTCCAAGGCGCAGCCGGGCTGGCACACGATCCGCGTCACCTGCGACGGCCAGGACGACAAGGCCACCGGCAGCATCCAGATCGTGCACCACGATCCGACCCACCGGCCCACCCACCACCCGTCCCCGGTCTGGCCGGTGCACGCGGGCGGCGGGGGCATGTCCGCCGAGCTCGCCGCCGGGAAGAAGGAGGACGGCGGCGGCCCGGGCCTGCCCCATACGGTGATCGGCGCGGTCCTGGCCTGCGCGGCCACCCTCGCCGTGGCCGGCCGGGCGATGCGGCTGCGCCGCCGCCGCAGCGGCCAGTGACGGGCGCGGGCCGGTATGGCGGCTGAGCCGCGGCCGGCGGTCAGCGGCCGGATGCTGACCGGGGCGGCCTGGGCGGTACTGCTCACGGGTCTGTGGCTGTGGGGCCGGGAGATATCCGACCTCCCGGCCGCCCCGGGCGGTGCGGCCGGGGCCCTGTTCACCGCGGGCCTGCCCGCGGCCCATCCGCCGGTGGCCGGGCCCGCCCCGCCCCTGCGGGTGGACGTGCCCTCCCTGGGCATCCGGGCCCCGGTGGTGCCCCGGGGCCTGGACCGCGACGGCGCGGTCGACCCGCCGCCGTACGCCCGCCCCGAGGCGGCGGGCTGGTACGCGGCCGGGGCCGGACCGGGGGAGGCGGGCCCGGCCCTGCTGGTCGGACACGTGGACACCCGGTCGAAGCCCGCGGTGTTCTACGGGCTGAGCTCGGCCAAACGCGGGGACTCCGTACGGGTGCTGCGGGCGGACGGGAAGACCGCCGAGTTCACGGTGGAGCGGGTGGCCGTGCACGACCGGGAGGGCTTCGACCCGGCCGAGGTGTACGGGCCGCGGGTCCCCGGGCGGGCCGAGCTGCGGCTGATCACCTGCGGGGGCGCGTACGACAAGAAGGCCCGGGAGTACTCGGCGAACGTGGTCGTCTCCGCCTACCTGACCGGCGTCCGGAACTGACGCCGGTGCTGCCCGCCCCGCTGCTCTGCGCTGTCTGCGCACACGAAGAAGCCCCCCGCATTGCTGTGGGGGGCTTCTTCCGTCTGTGCGCCGCCAGGGACTCGAACCCCGGACCCGCTGATTAAGAGTCAGCTGCTCTAACCAACTGAGCTAGCGGCGCTTGGTGACAGGGAAAACTCTACCCCACCTCCAGGGGTGCTCGTGCGCGGGGCGCGCCCGGGTTGTCCGATTAACCCATATTCTCCCGATCTCCGTGCAGTATGTGTGGTGCCCGCAACGCATCTGACGAGCTCTCAGGGGAGTGGACCCACCGCATGACGCATCCCCAGCCCCCGGCCGTGCCGACGGCGATGCCGACACCGCTGTTCCAGGACTACGCCCCCGCGGGCGACTGCGCCTGCCCGGGCTGCGTGCGCCAGCGCCGCGACCTCCGCCGCGCCGGGCACCCGGCCGGGCACGGACCGCGCACGGCACTCGTCCTGGTGACGGCCGCCGGAGTGGTGCTCGGCGGAGGCGGCGCCGCGGCCGCCGACCCCGCGGCCCCCGGCCCGGCCGGACCCGTGCCGGGTGGGCCCGCACCGCTGCCCGGCCCCCCGGCCGGGGCGCTCCAGCCGGGCAGCCCGCAGGGCCGGCCCGGCGCGCTCCACGGGCCGGGCGCGGCCGCCGGGACGGTGACCGCCGTGGCCCCGGCCGCGGCCCCGGAGGCCGTCGCGCGGCGCACCGACCGGGCCTCGATCATCAACAGGGCCAAGCTGTGGCTGGACGCCAAGGTGCCGTACAGCATGTCGCTGTACTGGACCGACGGGTACCGGCAGGACTGCTCGGGCTACGTCTCCATGGTCTGGGACCTGGGTTCCAACGAATGGACGGGCAGCCTGGACCGGTTCGCCACCCGGATCACGAAGGACGAGCTCCAGCCGGGCGACATGCTGCTCTTCCACAACCCCGCCGATCCGAACTCGGGCTCGCACGTCACGGTCTTCGGCGGCTGGACGGACCACACGCGCACGTACTACACGGCGTACGAGCAGACCCGCCCGCACACCCGGCGCCAGGCGACCCCGTACGGGTACTGGAACAACGCCGCGAAGTACGTCCCGTACCGGTACAACGGCGTCACCGGCGGAGCCCTGGAGGACCCGGAAGCGGAGCCGCGCCCCGAGCCGCAGCCCCAGCCGCAGCCCGAGCCGCAGCCCGGGACGGGCCCGGTCGCGGGCAACCCGGCCCCGGCCCCCGCCCCTCCCGCCCCCGCTCCCGCTCCTCCGGCCCCCGCCCCCGCCGCCTACCCGGGCGCGGGGTCCTTCGGGCCCGGCGCGAACAACGCCCACGTGACCCGCCTCGGCAGGATGCTGGTGGAGCGCGGCGGCGGCCGCTTCTACGCCGACGGTCCGGGGCCCCGCTGGGGCGAGTCCGACCGGCGGGCCGTGCAGGCCTTCCAGCGGGCCCAGGGCTGGACGGGCCGCGACGCCGACGGCCTGCCGGGCCGGGAGACCTGGCGGCTGCTGGTCCTGGACGCGGGCCGTGACATCCCGCCCGCGACGGCCCCCAAACCCAACCCCACCCCCAAACCCGCCCCGAAACCGGGCACCGCCCCCTCCGCACCCGCCCCTGCCCAGGGCACACGGCCCCTGAAGCCCCCCGCCTACCCGGGGGCGAAGGCCTTCCGCCCGGGCCGCTCGCACCCGGCGGTCGAGGTACTCGGGCGGCAGCTCGTGAAGCGGGGCTTCGGCAAGCACTACACCTCGGGCCCGGGCCAGCGCTGGAGCGAGGCGGACCGGCGCAGCGTAGAGGCCTTCCAGCGCGCGCAGGGCTGGCGCGGCGCGGAGGCGGACGGCTACCCCGGCCCGGAAACCTGGCGACGGCTCTTCGCATGACGGAGGCAAGCATGTACCCCACGCGCACCACGTCCACCACGGGCACGATGCACCCCCTGCCGCAGCCCGCGACCCTGACCCCGGCCCTGACCCCGGCCGCGGCCCCGACTCCGGTCCCTGCCCTGGCCGCGACCCCGGCCCCGACCGCGGCCTCGGCGCCGGCCCCGACCTCCGCCCTGGCCGCGGCCCCGGCCCCGGCTCCGGTCCCTGCCCTGGCCGCGGCCCCGGCCCCGACTTCGGCCTCTGCCCTGGGTGCGACCCTGGCCCCTGTCCTGGGCGCGGGCCCTGCCCCGAGGCCGGCCCCGGCCCCGGGCGCGGGTGCCGACCCCGCGCGCAACCCGGAGCCCGCTCCGGGCGCGGACCGGGATCCGCTGCGCGGGGCCCTTCCCCACCCCGCCCCTTCCCGTTCCTGGGGCTCCGCCCCAGACCCCGCGCCTCAAACTCCCCCCGACTTCGTCCGGGGGGACCCCCTGGCGGGGCTGGAAGTGGCTGATGCCGCCGGCTGGGCTGATGATTTTGCGCAGCAAAATCCAGCCCGCGCAGGGGGTCCCCCCGGACGAAGTCGGGGGGAGTTTGAGCGCACCGTGCGCGCAGCGCACGGAAACGGGGTCCGGGGCGGAGCCCCGGTTTCGGGAAGGGGCGGGGTGGGGGACATGCCCCGCGCAGCGGATCCCGCCCCCGAGCGGCACGAGCCCGCGCCCGTGCACATCGCGCCCGCGCACGCCGCGCCTGCACACGCCGAGCCCGCGCACGCCGAGCCGGGGTACGCCGAGCCCGCACACGCCGAGCCCGCACACGCCGAGCCGGGGTACGCCGAGCCCGCACACGCCGAGCCCGGGTACGCCGCGCCCGCGCGCGCCGAGCAGGAACCACCGGCCACCGAGCTCCCGGCCCGCCGGCCCGAGCCCGTCTCCGTCGGGACCGGCCACGCCGAGGAGGGACACGGGCAGGCGCATCCCGGGCGGCAGCCGACAGCCGCCGGGACCGGACCGGACAGCGACCCCTACGGGACCCCGTACGGCGTTCCCGCCCCCGTACCCCCGGCGGAGGCCGCCGTCACCGTCCCCGCAGGCCGTACGTCCACCGAGGGCGACCGGCACCCGAACCAGTCCGCTCCGGCCGCGGCCCGCCCCGGATCCGAGCACGGCACCGGCTCCGCCCCCGAAGACACTTCGGCCCCCGGTCTCGCGGCCAAGACCGAGCCCGTGGCCGAACCCGGACCCACGACCCGGCCGGACCCCGTGGCCGAGCCCGGACTCGCGACCCGGCCCGACCCCGCGCCCGGACCTACGACCCGGTCCGAACCCGACCCCGCCCCCCAACCCCCCCTCCCCGCCGCCGCCCGCCTGGCCGAGGACGATACGCAGGACCTGCCGGCGGTCGTCGTGCCCGTGGTGTGCGGGGCGCGGCCGGTGCGGGGCGGTGTGCCGGGGCCCGGGGCCGGCCGGCGCGTCGTGCGGAACTCCGGGGCCACCGAGATCCCCGTCCACCTGCTGTTCCGGGACGGGACCGGGGTGCCGGCAGGGTCGGTGCCGGTGCCCGCCCGGACCCCCGCGCCCGCCCCGGCGCCCCGCCGCCCGGCACCCCCGTCCCCGCCCGTGCGCACCGCACCCCCCGCCGACCCCCGCCTGCGCGAGCGCAGCGGCCCGGTGCTGCCCGGCTGGGCCGGTGTGGCCGCCGGGGCGCTCGGGCTGGCCGGGGCCGCGGCGGTGCTGTGGCGGGCCGGGACGCTGCCCGCCTGGCTGCTCCGCCCGGCCGGTCTGGAGCCGAGCCGGTACGACGGAGCCGGGATGCCCCACGGCCCCGCCCTCGCCGCCCTCGCGGCCCTCGGCGTGTTCGTCCTGCTCGCGTTCGGCGGGCTCGGCCGGGGCCGCGCCGGCCACGCCTGGGTGCTGACCCTGTTCGGCCGCTACCGCGGCACCGTCCGCCGCACCGGCCTGGTGTGGGTCAGCCCGCTCCTGCTGCGCCGCCGGGTCGACGTACGCCTGCGGCACTGGCGCAGCGAGCCGATGCACGCGGTGGACGCGGCCGGGCTCGACCTGCGGGTGGTGGTCCAGGTCGTCTGGCAGGTCGGGGACACGGCGCGGGCCGCGCTCGCCGTCGAGGACCACACCCGCTACCTCGCCGAGCAGGTCGAGTCGGCCACGGCCCGGGTGCTGTCCCAGCTGCCCGCCGACGCCTTCCAGGAGGACGCGCCCACCCTGCGGGACGCTGAGGCGGTGGGCGGGGCGCTGACCCGGATGCTCGCGGCGGACACCGCGGCCGTCGGTATCGAGGTGTTCTCCGCGCAGCCGACCCGGATCGAGTACGCCCCCCAGGTCGCCGCCGCCATGCAGCGCCGCCGGGTGGCGGCGATCGACGCCAAGCACCGTGACAGCGTGCTCAGTTCGGTGGTGGACGCGGTGGACGACACGGTGGCCCGGCTGACCTCGCGGGGCCTGGTCGAGCTGGACGACTACGAGCGCAAGGCCCTGGTCAAGGACCTCACGGTCGCCTTCTACACCGGGCGCCAGGAGTAGCAACACCCGTACCTGCAAAGGGAGTAGTGCGCGAACGGCCGGATCCCGCACGGGACCGGCCGTTTCCGCATTGGTCTGGACATGGCCAACCCGCGTCAATAATCTGAGACTTGGTCTAGACCTAAAGCGGGGCGTGTGGGCGCCCGTCCGGACCTCCCCGCAGCACCTCCCCCCTCATGCGCCACCCGTGCACCACCCCGGACCCGCCCCACGCGCCGTCCCCACGCACGTCCCCCCACGTAAGAGGAGCATCATGCGCAACCCTCTCGCATCCCTGTCCCCGGGCCGCCGCGCCGGCGCCGCCGCACTCGGCCTCGGCCTCGCCGCCGCCGGCACCCTGATGCTGGCCCCCACGGCCCAGAGCCACGGCTACACCGACCTGCCGATCAGCCGCCAGAAGCTCTGTCAGAACAAGACCGTGGCCAACTGCGGCGCCATCCAGTGGGAGCCCCAGAGCGTCGAGGGCTTCAAGGGCTTCCCGGCCGCCGGTCCGGCCGACGGCAGGATATGCGCCGGCGGCAACAGCCAGTTCGCCGAGCTCGACGACCCCCGCGGCGGCTCCTGGCCCGCCAGCCGGGTCAGCGCCGGCCAGGGCTACGACTTCCGCTGGCAGTTCACGGCCAACCACTCGGCCACCGACTTCCGCTACTACATCACCAAGAACGGCTGGGACCCCACCAAGCCGCTCACCCGGGCCGCCCTCGACCCGCAGCCCTTCCTCGTCGTGCCCTACAACGGCGCCCGCCCGGCCATGACCACCATCCACCGCGGCACCATGCCCGCGGGCAAGTCCGGCCGCCACATGATCCTGTCGGTCTGGACGGTCAACGACACCCCGATGGCCTTCTACGCCTGCTCGGACGTCACCTTCTGACCCGACCGGCCCCCGGCGGATCCGACCCGGCTCCGGGCGTTAAGTTCTGACGCTGCGTCAGTTATGGTGCGGCGCCATGGGACTTGGCGCACCGGAGACCGTGGCGGAGCTCGTACACCGGCAGTGGGGCGACCACCGCCCCGGTCTGAGGGACCGCACCGGCTCCCTCAGCCACCACCGGGCGGCCCGGGAGGCCGCGGCCCGCGCCGCCCTCCTGGTCGACCTGCTGCCCCGCGGGGCCGAACCGCACGTCGGGGTGCTGCTCGACAACACCCCGGAGTTCCCGCTCTGGCTCGGCGCGGCGGCCCTCGCCGGGGCCGCCGTGGCCGGGATCAACCCCACCCGCCGCGGACCCGAACTCGCCCGCGACCTCCTGCACACCGACTGCCGGATCCTGGTCACCGAACCGGCCCGCCTCCCGCTCCTGCGGGGCCTCGACCTGCCCGGCGTCCGCATCCTGGTCACCGGCACCGAGGAGTACGCCGACCTCCTCGAGCCCTACGCCGCAGCAGCCCCCGGCGAGGCGGTGCTCCGCCCCGGCGGACCCCGCCCCGCCGACCGGATGCTGCTCTACTTCACCTCCGGCTCCACCGGAGCCCCCAAGGCGGCCCTGTGCACCCAGGGCCGCCTCGCCCGCGCCGGGGCCGCCCTGGCCCGGCAGTTCTCGGTCACCCCCGAGGACGTCCACTACGTCTGCATGCCGATGTTCCACGGCAACGCCGTCATCGGGAACTGGGCCCCGGCCCTGAGCGCCGGAGCCGCGGTCGCCCTGAGCCCCCGCTTCTCCGCCTCCGCCTTCCTGGACGACGTACGCCGCTTCGGCGCCACCTACTTCACCTACGTAGGCCGCGCCGTCCAGTACCTCCTGGCCACCCCGCCCCGCCCCGACGACCGCGAGCACACCCTGCGCACCGGCTTCGGCACCGAGGCGGGCGCCGTCGACGCCGAGCGCTTCGCCGCCCGCTTCGGGGTCCGCCTCACCGAGGGGTACGGGTCCTCCGAGGGCGGTGCCGCCATCCAGCGCAGCCCCGGCACCCCGCCGGGGGCCATCGGCCGGGCCGCCCCCGGGGACGACCTCGCCGTCGTGGACCCCGAGACCCGCGCCGAGCGGCCCCGGGCCCGCCGCGGACCCGGTGGGGAGCTGACCGGGGTGGCCGGGGCCATCGGGGAGCTGGTCAACCGGGGCCGCAGCCCCTTCGAGGGCTACTGGCGCAACCCTGAGGCGGAAGCCGCCCGGCTGCGCGCCGGCTGGTACTGGACCGGGGACCTCTTCTTCCGCGACGAGGAGGGCTTCCTCTACTTCGCGGGCCGCACCGACGACCGGCTGCGCGTGGACAGCGAGAACCTGGCCGCCGCCATGATCGAGGGCATCCTCGCCCGCTGGCCGCAGGCCGCGGCCGTCGCCGTGTACGCCGTACCCGACCAGGTCGCCGGGGACCAGGTCATGGCCGCCATCGCCCTGGCGGAAGGGGTCTCCTTCGACCCCGAGGCCTTCGCCGGCTTCCTGGCCGGGCAGCCCGACCTCGGCACCAAGATGACCCCCCGCTACCTGCGGATCGTCCCCTCGATGCCGGTCACCGCCACGAACAAGGTCCACCGGGTGGCCCTGCGCCGCGAGGGCTTCCGCTGCTCCGACCCGGTCTGGTGGCGCCCGCCGGGCGCCCCCGGCTACCGCCCGCTGGGCCCCGGGGACCTGGGCGGCCTGCTCGCCGAGTACGCCGACCGGGGCCGGGCCGGGCTGCTCGGGCCCTGAAAACACTTCGGGCGGGCCCGGTGTGAACCGGAACCCGCCCGAAGACCAGGTGCGCCGCCAGGGACTCGAACCCCGGACCCGCTGATTAAGAGTCAGCTGCTCTAACCAACTGAGCTAGCGGCGCCTGCTGACAGAGAAAATACTACCTGGTCCGCGGGGGTGCTCGCGACCACCCGCCGCCGGGGTGCCGCCCGGCCGCCGTCCGCGGGCCGTCCGGCGGCCACCGGCCCGCACCGGGCGGCCGGACCGGTCACAGGGCGAGCGAGAGCAGAACCGGAGCCGCCTTGCGGTTCAGGGTCTCCGCGGCGGCGCGCAGCCGGTGCGCGTGCTCCACGGGCAGGGACAGGGCCAGGCAGCCGACCGCGGACCCGGCCGTGATCGGCACGGCCGCGCAGACCGTCCCCACGGCGTACTCCTGGAGGTCGAGGGTGGGCACCGTGGCGGGCTGGGCGTCCAGCCGGGAGAACAGCACCTTCTCGCTGGTGATCGTCCGCGAGGTCAGCCGGGCGATCCGGTGGCGGGACAGGTGGTCGCGGCGGCCGTTCTGGTCGAGCTGGGTGAGCAGGCACTTGCCGACCGCGCTCGCGTGCGCCGCCGAGCGGAAGTCGACCCACTCGTGGACCTTGGGGGTGCGCGGGCCGTCGGCGACCTGGGTGATCCGGACCTCGCCGTCGAGGTAGCGGCTCAGGTACACGGCGGCGCCGACGGTGTCGCGGAGCTGGTCGAGGGCCGCCTGCAGCTTGTGCTGGAGGGCCTGCTGCCGGTCGGTGCCCGAGCCGAGCAGGACCAGCGAGTCCCCGACCGCGTACACGCCGTCGGAGACCTGGACGACGTACCCCTCGCGGCGGAGCGTCAGCAGCATCCCGGAGAGGTGGGCGGCCGGCAGCCCGGTCTCCCGGGAGATCTGGGCCTCGGACACGCCCCCGGCGTGCCGGGAGACGGCTTCGAGCACGCGCAGGGCGTACTGCACCGAATGGAACGGCGCGGTCGGCTCGGGCTTCAGCGCCACGGTTTCCCCCCTGGCAGGTTTGTCCGCTTGCCCTACCACGATAGCCAGCAGGAGGCGTACGGGGAGAGGCTGTTGCGCATATTCGCGGCACCCGGTGCCGCCGGGGCCGCCGGCCCGTCCCGTCGCAGATGCGTACGCGCCGCGGCGGAGGCCCTTCCTGAGGGTCAACGGGGTGCGAACGGCGTTTGGCTGGTTTGTTGCCGAAACCTTGCGCGCGGCTACCTGAAGAGATCCTTAAATGGCTTGTCACGAGGGGTGGCGGAGTGGGGCCGGTCTATTGCCCCCTCGCTGACGTGGCCTTTCTCTTCCCAACTGGTCTAGTCCTGCTTTGGACTGAACCATTGACTCCGCCTCCGGGTGACGGCTATCACTTCTCCCAGCACGTGCACCTCCCCGCCCCTCCCGACTCCGGAGGCAGTTCATGCACATCCGTAAACCACTGCTCGCGGCCATCACCACCGCCGCACTCGCCGCCGGAGCGCTGGCAGGTTTCGCGGGAATCACCACGGCCTCCGCGGCCGGATCCGCCTCGACGGGGACCGTCAGCCCCGGGGGCGTGAAGATCGCGTACTACGACCAGTGGAGCGTGTACGGCAACGCCTTCTACCCCAAGCACCTGGACACGCGGGGTATAGCGAGCAAGCTGGACGTCATCAACTACTCGTTCGGCAACATCCACCCCACCAACCTCACCTGTTTCATGGCCAACAAGGCCGCGGGTGACGACAACAACCCCAACGCGGGTGACGGTGCGGGCGACTCGTACGCCGACTACCAGAAGTCCTTCAGCGCGGCCGACTCCGTGGACGGCGTCGCCGACAAGTGGGACCAGCCGATCGTGGGCGTCTTCAACCAGTTCAAGGAGCTGAAGGCGAAGTACCCCCACCTCAAGATCAACATCTCGCTGGGCGGCTGGACGTACTCGAAGTACTTCCACGACGCGGCGAAGACGGACGCGAGCCGCAAGAAGCTCGTCTCCTCCTGCATCGACCAGTACCTCAAGGGCAACCTGCCCGTCGAGGGCGGCTTCGGCGGCCCCGGCACCGCGGCCGGCATCTTCGACGGCATCGACATCGACTGGGAGTACCCGGGCTCGTCCGGCGGCCACCTGGGCAACCACTACGGCCCCGAGGACAAGGCCAACTTCACCCTGCTGCTCAAGGAGTTCCGCGAGCAGCTCGACGCGTACGGCGCGGCCAACGGCGGCAAGAAGTACATGCTGACCGCGGCCATGCCGGCCGGCCAGGACAAGATCAAGTACATCGAGACGGACAAGATCGGCGCGTACCTCGACTACGCGAACATCATGACGTACGACATGCACGGCGCCTGGGACGGCGACGGGCCGACGTACCACCAGTCCCCGCTGCACCCCTCCCCGAACGACCCGACCGACCCCATCGCGCCGGGCAGCGAGAAGTACAGCATCGACGCGGCCATCGACTCCTGGATCGACGGCAACCCGGCCTACGGCATCGCGGGCGGCTTCCCCGCAGGCAAGCTGACCCTCGGGTACGAGTTCTACTACCGCGGCTGGAAGGGCGTCCCGGCCGGGGCCAACAGCGGCCTCGCCCAGTCCGCCACCGGCGGCTCCGCGGCCCGGCCACTGAGCCAGCAGGCCGGCATCGCGCACTACAAGGAGCTCGGCGGCATCGTCGACAACCCCGCGACCACCTTCTGGGACGACGCGTCGAAGTCCTCGTACTTCTACAAGGACGGCGAGTTCTTCACCGGCCTCAACCAGCGCTCCATCCAGGCCCGGGTGGACTACGCCAAGCAGCGCGGACTGGGCGGGGCGATGATGTACTCGCTGCTCGGCCTGGACAACAACGCCACGCTGCTGAACCAGATCTCGGACGCCATGGGCGGCAGCACCGTGCCGACCACGCCGCCGACCACGCCTCCGACGACCCCGCCCACCACTCCTCCGACGACCCCGCCGACCACGCCGCCCGCCACGGGCTGCACCGCGGCCGCGTACGTCGCCGGCTCCGTCTACACCGGCGGAACCGAGGTCTCCCACAAGGGCAAGAAGTGGAAGGCCAAGTGGTGGACGCAGAACGAGGAGCCCGGCACCACCGGTGAGTGGGGCGTCTGGCAGGACCTCGGCGCCTGCTGATCCCCCCACCTGGCGCCGAGCCACGGCCCGCCCCGCACCCCTCGACCGGGGGTGCGGGGCGGGCCCGTTCGCGTCTGCGGCCCGTCCGGGCGGGCGGCCCGTCGGCCCGGACGGACTGCGGGTCTCAGCCGGACTGCGGGGCCGCGGCCGGGTGGGTGCGCACCCGGCCCGCGATCATCTCCGCGATCCGCTCGGGCGACACCGCCCGCGAGTACAGCCAGCCCTGCCCGGTGTCGCAGCCCACGCGGCGCAGCCGGGCCGCCTGCCCGGCGGTCTCCACGCACTCGGCGGTGACGGTCAGCCCGAGCCGGTGGGCGAGCTGGACCAGGGCCTCGACGATGGTCTCGTCGGCGGGGTTGGGGTGGGTGCCCTCCTCGTAGCGGAAGCCCTGGACGAAGGACCCGTCGAGCTTGAGGGCGGAGACCGGCAGCCGGCTGAGGTAGGCCAGGTTGGAGTAGCCGGTGCCGAAGTCGTCGATGGCGATGCGCACGCCCATGTCGCTGAGCTCCTGGAGGGCCTGGAGCGGGCGGCCCGCCGAGCCCATGACCGCCGATTCGGTCAGCTCCAGCTGGAGCAGCTGCGGGTCGAGCCCGGTCTCGGCGAGGATCGCGGCCACGTCGCCGACCAGGTCGGAGTCCCAGACCTGGCGCACGGCCACGTTGACGCTCATGAAGACCGGGGGCTCGCCGGGGTGCGCCAGCTGCCAGCTGCGGGCCTGCCGGCAGGCGGTGCGCAGCACCCACTGCCCGAGCTGGACGATGGAGCCGTCCTCTTCCGCAATTCCGATGAACCGATTCGGCGCCAGGGTGCCGAACTGCGGGTGGTTCCAGCGCACGAGGGCCTCCACCCCCCGCACCGCCCCGCTCGCCAGGTCCACGAGCGGCTGGTACTCCAGGGTGAACTCCTCGCGCTCCACGGCCGGGCGCAGGGTGGAGGACAGGGCCTGCCGGGTCATCCGGTGGGCGTTGCGCTCGGGGTCGAAGAGGGTCCAGCGGGCCTTGCCGTCGGCCTTCGCCCAGTAGAGGGTCGTATCGGCCATCTGCATCAGCCCGGTGGGGGAGGCCCCGTCCACGGCCCGCTCCACCACCCCGATGGAGGCGGAGACGGACAGCCGCTGCCCGACGAGGTCGAAGGGCTCCTGTACGGCGGCCAGGACGGACCGGGCCAGCTCCGCGAGCTGCTCGGTGCCGGTGGAGTCCTCGACGAGCAGGGCGAACTCGTCCCCGCCGAGCCGGGCCACGAGGTGCCCGCCGACGCGCTGGTGTCCGCTGTGCCCGGAGTCCTGGGCGCAGTGCGTGAGCCGGGCGGCCACGGCGGTCAGCAGCCGGTCGCCGACCCGGTGCCCGAGGGTGTCGTTGACGGCCTTGAACCCGTCGAGGTCGAGGTAGCACAGGCCGATCCGGCCGGTGCCCCCGTGCTCGTACGAGGAGGTCTCCAGGGCGCCGGCGAGCCGCTCGAAGAACAGGGCGCGGTTGGGCAGCCGGGTGACCGGGTCGTGCATCTGCAGGTGCCGCAGCCGGGCCTGGAGGTCGCGCCGGTCGCTGATGTCGGCGACGGAGAGCAGGACGTCCCGGGTGCCGGGGACCGGGCCGACGGTGACCTCGGTCCACAGGGAGTGCCCGTCGGGGTGCTTGAGCCGGCGGGTGCAGCGCAGCCTGGCCTGCCGGCCGCGCAGCACTTCGAGGTACGCCTGCCAGGTGCGGTCCTCGGCGGCGAGGTCCACGAGGTCGGCGGCCGGCTGCCCGACCAGGGAGTGCGGCTCGGCGCCGAGCAGCTGGGCCAGGGCCCCGTTGGCGAAGACCACGAGCCCGTCGCGGTCGGCCACGGCCATCGCGAGGTGGGCCGCGTCGAAGGCGGCCCGGTAGTCGCGCGGTTCGGCGGCGGACCTGAGGGGGTGATGACGCTCCGTGGTTGCCTGGCGGCTGCCGCCCGCCGCCGGACCGGGTCCTTCCGAGGTTCCGCTCACCGCTCGCTCCCGGTGTCCGCGCAGGAAAGTGTGCCGATCATAGAGGCTGCCGGGAGCCGCTATCCAGCCACACCGCCGGGGCCCGTGCCCGCCGGGGGCCCGCGGGCGACCGTTCCTGTGCACCTCTGTGCGGCTTTGCAAGGGCTTGAGCGGACGGCGCCGACCGCTGACCGGATGTGACGCTCTGTGAACTTTCAGGGGGTCAGCGGGCCGGAGGGCGGCTCACTCGTGTGGGGCACCGGAACAGGACAATAGAGAACCTATCGGCACAAGGTGGGTGGGATGTCCCGTACCCCCACCGGAGGTCCACGTGCCGCCACAGCCCCCGTCCGCGGGAGTGCAGCGCTCCCGCATGCGCAGCGCCGCCGCGGCCGTCACCTCGCTCTCCGCCCTGGCCGCCGCCGCCCTCGTGGCCGGCCCCGCCGTGGCCGCCACCGGGTCCGCGCCCTGCGCCCTGACCCGGACCTCGGCCCACCACTCGCTCGGCCTGGACACCTGGAACCCGGCCTACCCCAAGCCGGTGCGCACCCTCAACGCCGTGATGGTCTTCCTGTCCTTTCCCGACGCGGCCCCCCACTGGACTCCGCAGGAGCTGGCCGCGGACTACTTCCCCGCGACCAGCCGCTTCTTCGAGCAGGCCTCGTACGGGAGGTTCCGGCTGGTGCCGGACACCGGCCGGGAGTGGATCGCGATGCCCAAGCCCTCCACCGCCTACGGCATAAAGCGCGACTGGGCCCCGGCGGACCGGGCCTCCTACCTGCGCGACGCGGTGGCCACCGCCGACCGCACGGTGGACTTCAGCCGCTACGACGTCGTGTACTTCGTCGCCGACCCCGACGCCCCCGGCGTGGACTCCGACGCCACGAAGGTGGTCAACTTCGAGCGGCCCATCCGGGCGGACGGCTCCGACCTGCGCCGGATCGTCACCGTCTTCGAGGACCACCCCCCGGACCGCAACGTGCTCGCCCACGAGACCGGCCACGTCTTCGACCTGCCGGACCTCTACCACCGCCCCGCGGACGGCAAGGGGGACTGGGACACGTACGTCGGGGACTGGGACGTCATGGGCAGCCAGTTCGGGATGGCCCCGGACCTCTTCGCCTGGCACAAGTGGAAGCTGGGCTGGCTGGACGCCGACCAGGTGGACTGCGTCCAGGGCGGCACCTCCCTGCACACCCTCCAGTCCCTCGGCGCCCCCGCGCTGCCCGGCGGCCGCGGCGGCACCCGGCTCGCGGTGGTCCGCACCGGCGAGGACAGCGTGATCGCGGTCGAGGCCCGGGGGTCGGACGGGAACGACGCGGGCACCTGCACCGAGGGCGTGCTCGTCTACCGCGTGCGCAACGGGGCCGCGTCGGGCGGCGGCCCCGTCGAGGTGCTGGACACCCACCCGGACACCGCCGCCTGCTGGGACAGCTCGGTCTACCCGGAGCTGGCGGACGCCCCCCTGGAGGTCGGGGAGAGCTTCCGGGTGCCGGGGGAGCAGGTCCGCGTCGAGGTCCTGGACCGGACCCCGTCGGGGAACTGGACCGTGAAGATCACCACGTAGCGGAGCGGTACGGGAACACGAAGAAGCCCCCCGCATTGCTGTGGGGGGCTTCTTCCGTCTGTGCGCCGCCAGGGACTCGAACCCCGGACCCGCTGATTAAGAGTCAGCTGCTCTAACCAACTGAGCTAGCGGCGCCTGCTGACGTCGTAGACATTAGCATCCTGACCGGCCGGAGGAAAAATCGATACGCGCACCTCCGCAGATGAGGCGGTGCGCGCGGCCCGGACGCAGGCCCACAGGAAGACCTCGGGGCCGGGCAGCCACGGCTGCCGGCTGTCCGGGGCCACGAGCCAGCGCGAGGGCGCCTGCGGCCGGTCCCCGGGGGCCGGGGAGAGGGCCGGTACGGCCACCGCGTCCCCCCGTCCGTGGCACAGCAGGGCCGGGATGGCCGAGCCCCACTCCTCCCAGTCGAGCAGTGCGGGCAGCCGGTGCGCCGTGCCCGGCGCGGCGAACAGCAGCATCCGCCCGCGGTGCACGGCGACCGGGCCCGAGCCCGGCCCTTCCTCCCAGAGCCTGTCCAGCATCCGCCGCCCGAACACCGCGGGCACGTTCACGACGTCGAAGGCCGAACCGCAGGGCAGCACCGCGGGCGCGGTGGGGCGCGCCTCCCAGAGGGACAGGGTGCTGCGGGGGTAGGGGGAGGCGGAGGCGAGCCACGCGGCGCCGTGCGGGGACACCCGGGCGGCCGCGTACCGGCCGAGCCCCTCCGCCTCCAGCAGCCCGAACAGGCCGGCGCCGTCGCCGTCCAGAGCGGCGGTACGCCCGCCGGCGGGCCTGTTGCGCGTCTCGTCTCGCAGCCAAGAGCTCATGCGCCCTAGATTTACCCGGCGTGTTCATCCGGATCCCGAGAGTTGCGGGAAACCGGGACAGGGGGAGTTGCCGTGGGGTATCTTCCGCGCCGCATATGCCAGTGGCGCCCCCGGTCGGGTGTTCGGCGGTTCACCCGGCCCGGGGTGCGGAGGCCTCAGGCCGTGGCCTCGGACTCCCCGCTCAGCAGGCCGCGCCCGAACTCGATCATCCGGTGCGCGTAGTCCTCGGTCCAGTCGGCCCGCTCCGCGATCGCCGAGGCCGGCAGCCGGTCGAACCGCCGCGGATCGGCCAGCTGCGCCGCGGCCACGGCCTGGAACTCCACCGCCCGGTCCTGCGCCGCCCGGAAGGCCAGGGCCAGTTCGGTCGCGCGGGCCAGCAGCTCCCCGGGGTCCTCGATGGACTCCAGGTCGAAGAAGTGCTCCGGGTCCGCCACGGCCTCCGAGGGCTCGAAGAGCAGCGGGGCGGGGCGCATCCTGCGCTCGGTCCGCTCGGGCTCTGCCATGCGTGTTCCTCCGGCTGGTTCGTCGCGTGCGCGGGCCTGCGCGTACGTGCTGCCACGGTCCCGCACACCGCGTGCGGGCACGACGGCATGCGGACGCACCGGCGGCGCGGCATCCGAACACCGCGCCCGCCGGCCCCTTCCGGGGGGCCCGCCTCCCATTGTCCAGCCCCGCGCAAGACCGCCGCCCGGAGCGCCGTCCGGAGCCCGCCGCAGCGCCGCGCGGGCGGGCCGGGGGCTCAGCCCTCCAGGTGGCCCGTGTCGTTCCAGCGCTCGACGGCCGGGTCCCCGTACGCCCAGCCCAGCACCGACAGCGAGGTCGGGTCGAGGCGGATGCGCGCGCCGAAGGAGGCGTCGAAGCCCAGCCAGCGTGCGGCCAGGGTCCGCAGGACGTGCCCGTGCGCGAAGACCAGGACGTCGCGCTCCGCCGAGCGGGCCCAGGCCACGACCTCGTCCGCGCGCGCCGAGACCTCCGCGACCGACTCACCGCCCGGGGCGCCGTTGCGCCAGATCATCCAGCCCGGCTGCACCGCGTGGATCTCGGCCGGCGTCATGCCCTCGTAGTCCCCGTAGTCCCACTCCACCAGCGCGTCCCACGGCTCGGCGCGGACCCCGAAGCCCGCGAGCTCGCAGCTCTCGCTGGCCCGCACCAGCGGGCTGGTGCGCACCTCGATGCCGGGCAGGCCGTCCCACGGCGCGCCCGCCAGGCGCTCGCCCAGCAGCTTCGCCCCGCGCCGGCCCTCCTCCAGGAGGGGGATGTCGGTCCGGCCCGTGTGCTTCCCCGACAGCGACCACTCGGTCTGTCCGTGACGGGCCAGCAGGATGCGGGGTGCCATGGGTTCTCTCCTGGTCCGAGGTGCAGGGGCGCAAGGGTGCGATCCGGCCATCATCGCGCACATGAACGGGAGGCGGCCCTCCGGGCAACCCCGCGGGCCCTTCCGACGTCTTACGCCGTATGTCTGATCGCCGTGTACACCGCCCGCGCTGGTGGGCCGAACTCCTCCTCCTCGCCCTCGTGTACGCCGCCTACTCAGGGGGACGGCTGCTCGCCCGGGGCGACGTGTCGACCGCCGTCGACAACGGGCTGGCGATCCTGCACTACGAGAAGCTCCTCTACCTGAACGCCGAGCACCCCCTCAACCGGCTCTTCACCGCCGAGCCCTGGATCGGCATACCCGCCGACTTCGTCTACGCCTCCCTGCACTACCTCGTCACCCCCGCCGTCCTGGTCTGGATCGCCCTGCGCCGCCCCGCCGCCTACCTCGCGGCCCGGACCTGGCTGATGCTCTCCACCCTCCTCGGCCTGGTCGGCTTCACCCTGATGCCGACCTGCCCGCCCCGGCTGCTCGACTCCGTCCACGGCTTCACCGACACGATGGCCCAGTACAGCTCCTACGGCTGGTGGGGGGCCGAGGCCAGCGCCCCGCGCGGCCTGGGCTCCTTCACCAACCAGTACGCCGCCATGCCCAGCCTCCACGTCGGCTGGGCCCTGTGGTGCGGCATCCTGCTCTGGCGCCACGGCCGCGGGCCGCTGCTGCGCCTCGCCGGCGCCGCCTACCCCGTCGTCACCGTCATCGTGGTCCTCGGCACCGCCAACCACTACCTCCTCGACGCCGTCGCGGGCGCCGCCGTCATGGGGGCCGGCTACCTGCTCACCGGGCCCGCCCGGCGGTTCGCCGACCGGCTGCGCGGCCGCGGCACCCCGGCCCACCCGGCCGACGGGGCACGCACCGGGCCGGCGGACCAGTCGGAATCCGGCCGTAAGTCCTCGATTGTCAGTGGCGGATGGGAGACTTCCGCGGGTGAGCGCCTACCCGCCCAGCGGAACCCCGCAGACGACGACACTCCGGCAGCGGCTCGCTGAGCTGCGCGGCCCCGCCGTCCCCCCGCGCCCCCTCGACGCGCGGTCCCTGGCGGCGCTCGCCGCGAACCCGGGCTGCGGCAGACGCACCCTGCTCGACGGGGCCGGGATCGACAAGAGCGCCCTCGCCGCGGCCCTCGGCTCCCCCGGCTCCTACGGACAGTCGCAGTTCGCCATGATCCGCGGGAACTCCTTCGAGGCCCGGGTCAAGGACGACGGGGGCACCGAGCTGCTGCGCCTGGTGCACGCCCGGCTCGGGGCCGGCGCCGAGCCGCCCCGCGCCGCGCACGTACCGGACCTGGCCGCCGCCGGACCCGAGGGCCGCGCCGCCCGCACCGCCCTCGCCCTGCGCGAGGCCACCACCTCGGGCACCTGGACCCTCCTCGACCACCCCCTCCTCGCCCTGGAGGTGGCCGGCTCCCCGGCCTACCTGGAACCGGACGCCGTCGTCGTGCACCCCGACGGCCGGTGGAGCGTGGTCGAGATCAAGTCCTTCCCGATGGTCGACGGCTCCGCGGACCCCGCCAAGGTCGGCGCCGCGGCCCGCCAGGCCGCCGTCTACGTCCTCGCCCTGGAGCGGGTCGCCGCCCTCGTCCCCGGCGCCCGCGTCGGACACGAGGCCCTGCTCGTCTGCCCCAAGGACTTCTCCAACCTCCCCACCGCCGCCGCCCTCGACGTCCGCCGCGAGCGGGCCGTCACCCGCCGCCAGCTCGACCGGCTCACCCGGATCGACGAGCTCGCCGCCGCCCTGCCCGCCGGCACCAGCTTCGCCCTCGACCTGCCCCGCGCCGAGCTCACCGAGGCCGTCGAATCCGTCTCCGCCGCCTACGCCCCCGACTGCCTCGCCGCCTGCGAGCTGGCCTTCCACTGCCGCGAGCGCTCCCGCGCGGCCGGCTCCGCCGCCACCCTGGGCCGCGGGGCCCGCGGTGAGCTGGGCGCGCTGGACACGGTCGGGGCCGCCCTCGCCGCCGCGGCCGGCCGCCCCGCCGAGGACTCCGACGAGGCGGCGGACCCCACCGCCGAGGCACTGCGCCGCGCCGCCCGGCTGCGCGCCGAGGCCCTGGAGGCCGCGTGTCCCTCCTGACCACCCTCGCCCGGCTCGAAGCGGTCCGCGCGGGCCGCGCCCGGCCGCTGGCCACCGTCCGCCACCGGCACCTGGGCGGGCACCCGCTGGTCTTCGTCCCCCTCACCACGGCGGGCGAGGCCGGAGCCCCGCTCGGCGCCCTCGTCGGCACCGACCGCGACGCCCCGCGGCTGCTCGTCGTACCCCAGCCCCGCGACCGCGACCTGCGCTGGGCCTTCCTCGCCGACCTCGCCGAGGAGATGCTCCCGTACATCGACGGGTACGCCGACGCCACCGAGCCCGCCGAGCGCACCGAGACCGACCCGGAGACCGGCCGCAGGACCAAGGTCGCCACCGAACTCTGCCTGGACGCCCCGCAGGTGGTGGTGCCCAGCGCCGCCGGACTCGAGTACGTACGCCTCCTCGGCCGGTCCATGCGCTTCCGCCGCACCGCCGAGCAGGACCCCGACGCGCCCTATCCCGCCCCCGCCCGGGTCCCGCTCCTCGGCCGCTGGCTCACCCACCTCGGCGAGCGCTCCCGCACCCCCGGCTCCTCGATGCTCCTGAGCGCCACCGACCTGCTCGCCCGGCACTGGGCCACCGGCCAGAGCAGCCTGGAGGACCAGCACCTCGGCTCCCTCCTGGCCTGGATAGCTCCCGACCCCGCCCTCGGCGGCACCGGCGCCGACCAGGCCCTGCGCGCCGAACTGGCCCGGGACGCCAGGGGCGTGCTCCTCGTCCCCCCGGCGGGCCCCGCCACCGACCCGGCCTTCGACAACAAGCTGCTCGCCCCCGCGATGGCCCGCTACGACGCCGCCCGCGCCGACCGCCCGGCCGACCCGCGGGCCGTGGCCGCGGCCGGGGACGCCGTGCGCGAGCTCGTCCGCACCCAGCTGGAACCCACCTGGCGGGCCGTGTGGCAGGCCCTCGACCTGGTACGGGCCCTGCCGCCCGGCGGGCACACCGAGACCCGCTGGACCGGCGACCGCTGGTCCTACACCGGACACCGCGACCGCGTCCGCGCCGGCGAGCCCCCGCAGCCGCGCCGCGACGACGCCGTCACCGCCGCGCAGAAGCTCGGCCGCCGCGAGACCGAGCAGGCCCGGCTGGACGCCCAGGAGGCCCTGGACGACCCGCTGGTCATGGCCGCGCGCCGGCTCGCGGGCGAGGCCTTCGCCGGCGAGGTCACCGAGACCGTGATGGAGTGGACGGACTCCAAGCGGCCCGGCCCGCGCCCCCTGGTCACCGTCCGCACCGAGGACCGGCCCCAGCTGGAGGGCCGCGCCAAGGTCTACCGCTCCCTCGACGGGCGGTCCCAGAGCGCGGAGTTCGTCCGGCTGGAGCCCGGCGGGGCGGTGGTCCTGCGGCTGCTCGACAAGATGGGCCGCGGCCGGGACCCCGAGGCGGGCACGGTGCCGGAGAAGGGCGACCGGGTCTGCTGGACCCTGTTCGAGCACGAACCGCGCGGCGGACCGCGCCTGCCCGACCCGCAGGACACCCCCTGGACCCACGGCGGCCCGCCGCACCAGGCCGCCGCCGAGGCCGCCGACGCCGTGACCGACGAGGACCTCCTGTGAACCCGCCCGCAGACCGGCGGCCCGCCGCCCCCGGAGCCGCCGCGGCCTTCGACCCGGCCGCCGCCGCGGCCCGCGCCACCGACGGCATCCTGCACGACACGCTGCACGGCCCGGCCCGCGGCGTGGTCGTCGACTCCCCGCCCGGGGCCGGGAAGTCCACCCTCGTGGTCCGCGCGGCCCGCGAGCTCGCCGCTGCCGGACGCCGGCTGATGATCGTCGCGCAGACCAACGCCCAGGTGGACGACCTGGTCCTGCGCCTGGCGGACAAGGACCCGCAGCTGCGCGTGGGCCGGCTGCACAGCAGCGACGCCGACGCGTACGACAGGGCGCTGCTCACGCTGCCCTCGGTCACCCTCTCCGCCAAGCCGGGGGAGCTCGCGGAGCTGCCGGTGGTCGTGTCCACGGCGGCGAAGTGGGCGCACGTCCAGGGCGTGGAGCCCTGGGAGCACGCGATCGTGGACGAGGCCTACCAGATGCGCTCGGACGCGCTGCTGGCCGTGGCGGGGCTCTTCGAGAAGGCGCTGTTCGTGGGCGACCCGGGGCAGCTGGACCCGTTCAGCGTGGTCGGCGCCGAGCAGTGGGCGGGGCTCTCGTACGACCCCTCCGCCTCGGCGGTCGCCACGCTGCTCGCGCACAATCCGGACCTGCCGCAGCACCGGCTGCCGGTGTCCTGGCGGCTGCCGGCCTCCGCCGCCCCGCTGGTCTCGGCGGCCTTCTACCCGTACACGCCGTTCCGCAGCGGCACCGGCCCCGGCGACCGCGCGCTGTCCTTCGGGACGGTCTCGGACGGCTCCGGCCCGGACCGGGTCCTCGACGAGGCCGCCGCCTCGGGCTGGGGCCTGCTGGAGCTGCCGGCCCGGCACACGCCGCGCACGGACCCGGAGGCCGTACGCGCGGTGGCGCAGGTCGTGCGCCGGGCGCTGGACCGGGGCGCCGCGGCCGTCTCGGAGCAGTCCCCGGACCCGGTGGCGCTGACGGCCGACCGGATCGCGGTGGGCACGGCGCACCGGGACCAGGCGGCCGCGGTCCGCGCCGCCCTGGCCGGGCTGGGCGTCGAGGGGGTCACGGTCGACACCGCGAACCGGCTCCAGGGCCGGGAGTACGACCTGACGGTGGTCCTCCACCCCCTGTCCGGCCGCCCGGACGCCACGGCCTTCCACCTGGAGACGGGCCGCCTCTGCGTCCTGGCCTCGCGCCACCGCCACGCGTGCGTGGTCGTCGCCCGCGCCGGCATCCCCGACCTCCTGGACGCCCACCCGTCCACGGACCCGGTCCAACTGGGCGTCACGGTGAAGTTCCCGGACGGCTGGGAGGCGAACCACTCGGTGCTGGCCCACTTGGCGGAGCACCGGGTGGTGTGGCGGCCCTGAAGGGGGCGGGTTCCCCATCCCGGGACCACCGGGCGGGGCCCGGCATGCCGCTGGAGGCGGCTGGTGGGTGCAGCCCCGGGCGGGTTGCGGGTCAGGTCGTGGCGTGGCGGGTGACGAAGTCCTCCACCGCCGGGGTGCGCTGGTGGGGGACCAGGGCGCGGGAGGTCGAGGCGAGCATCGCCTCCACCCGGGAGGACTGCACCTGCGGGAGCAGGTCCAGCACCCGGATTGCCGCGGCCGCTGCCTCCTCCGGGGAGCCCGCCCGGGCCAGGTCGTCGGCGAGCTGCGCGGTGTAGAGGGCCACGTTCCGCGCGAAGTGCGGGTCCTGGAGGTGCGAGGCGCGGCCCGCGTGCCGGGCCGCCCGGTCGTACTGCCCGAGCGCCGACCAGCAGCCTGCCTCCAGCGCCTCCAGTTCGGCTTCGCCGAAGAAGCTCATCCACTCCGGGTCGGCGGCCGAGGCCCCGCGGCCGAAGAGGGTGTGCGCCCGCCCGAGGGCCTCCTCGCAGCCCGGGCGGTCGCCGAGCCCGGCCCAGCCGCCCGCCTCCCGCAGGGTGAGCAGGCAGGACAGCCGGGCCGAGCCCACCGCGCGGGCGGCCCGCTGCCCGGCCTGGGCGGCCCGTACGGCCTCCCGGGGGCGGCCCGAGTCCCGGGCGAGGAAGGCGGTGTTGCAGAAGGCGTGGGCCTCCAGGGCCGCGTCGCCGGAGAGCCGGGCGGTGGCGAGCGCCTCGGCGTAGTGGGACCGGGCGTCGCCGAAGCGGCCGGAGTCGTGGGCCAGCCAGCCCACGGACAGGGCGAGTTCGCCGGCCCCGGCGTGCAGCCGGTCCACGGTGGACTGCCGGTTGGCCCCGGCGTCCAGCAGCGCGTACGCGGTGCGCAGCGGTTCGGCGGCGCGCCGGTACAGGCCGTCGGCGCCGTACCGGTCGTCCAGCAGCCTGATCTGCCGTACGGCGGCCTCGACCGCCTCGGCCTCGGCCTCGCCGGCCCGGTGGGGGAGCTCGGACCGGCGGGGCAGGGTGAAGCCCAGGGTTGCGGCCGCCACGGTGGCGGAGCCGCCGGAAATGAACGCGCGACGCAGCACGTCGCTCTCCTCGGGTGCAGGGGAAGGTGGGGAGGGTGGACAGGGGGGGTAGGGGGGTACGGGTGGGTGGGGCGTGCCGGGCGGGGCCGGGGGGAAACGGTTCGGCCCGCGGCCGCGCACGGCTTCGCGCGGCGAGAACCCCAGGTCGGACAGGGTGCTCCCGGGGAACATGTGCAGGAAGACCCGCTCGTACGCGTAGTTGGGACAGCGGATCTCACCCGCCTCCACGCGCCCGATGTACCGGGCGTCGCAGGCGACGCTCTCCCCGATCTCCCGTCCGGCCCGCCGTACCAGCGCGGCGAATTCGGCGGGGGAGTGCGGACCGCGCAGCCGCCGGAAGGTCTCGTTGGGTGACGACGCCATCGGACGTGCCCTCTCTGGCCAAGGTGCCGCCGGTACCTGGGATTCCGGCGCGCATGAACGTACCGCCAGTCAAGGACCTCCCGTCCTCCGTTTGGCTACAAAACGGATATCTCACCCGCGATCCGCCATGAAGTGCCATCCTTTGCGGCGGCAGGCCGCCGCACCCGTTGACGGTCCCGCGCGTTGAACCATGAGGAGTGGGAGGCGGCTCCCAGCGCGTAGGAGGAGGCCGGTATGGAGAAGAGTGCGGCGACCAGCGGCGCGAGCGCGGAGCATGCGGCCGCCCCCGATCTCGTGACGGTGTCCGTCCGGCAGGGGCTGGAGGCCGTGGACATCATCCGGCGGTCCTCCGAGGCCGCCTGCGGGGCCTCCGGGGCCGTGGGCCCGGTGATGCACGACGGGGCCGGGGACACCCTCGGCTTCCTGGTGCCGCCGGGCACCGCCGACGGCTGGGACCTGCCGGGCAGTGCCTGTACGCACACGTCGGGGCGCGGGATGCGCTTCGACGTGCTGCCTGCGGGCGGGGGCGACGGCGGCTGGCTGCTGCCCCCGGAGGCCGCGGAGCCGGTCACCGACCCCGCGGTGCTGCGCGCCGCGCTGGGCGAGGCGGCCCGCCTGATCGAGGCGGCCGACAACTGCCGCTAGCCGGTCCGCTCCGGTCCCGCCGGGCGGTCCGCTCCGGGCCGCGGTCGGCCCGCGCGGCGGGTCCGCGCCCCCTCGCGGCGATAAATACGCTCATCCGACACGTGCGGCGATAATGGCAGCGTGGCGAAGGGCAGGAAGCGTGACCGTGCGGCTCCCGGGGCCGTCGTCGCGCAGGTGGACGGCGGTCTGGCCGAGCTGGCCCCGGACCGGGAGCGGGCCGGGTCCTGGACCCTGCTGGTCGACGGGGCCCCGCAGTCCCACGTGGACCTGGCGGACCCCGCGCGGCTCGACTTCGCGTACCAGCGCCGCATCGGCCACCTCATCGACCTGGCGGCGCCCGCGCGGCAGCCGCTGAACCTCCTCCACCTCGGCGGCGGGGCCCTGACCCTGGCCCGGTACGCCGCGGCCACCCGCCCCCGCTCCGCGCAGCAGGTCGCCGAGATCGACGCCCCGCTGACGGCCTTCGTGCGGGAGCACCTGCCGCTGGACCCGCAGGCCCGGGTCCGGGTCCGCCCGGCGGACGCGCGGACCGCGCTCGCGAAGGTGCCGGAGGGCTGGGCCGACCTGGTGATCGCGGACGTGTTCAGCGCCGCGCGCACCCCGGCGCACCTGACGAGCGCGGAGTTCCTGGACGAGGTGCGCCGGGCCCTGTCGCCCGCCGGGTGGTACGTGGCCAACCTGGCCGACGGCCCGCCGCTGGCGCACCTGCGCGGGCAGATCGCGACGGCGGCCTCGCGGTTCACGGACCTGGCGCTCGCGGCCGACCCCGTGGTCTTCCGGGGGAAACGTTTCGGCAATGCGGTGCTGGTGGCCGCCGACCGCGAGCTCCCCGTGGCCGAGTTCACCCGCCGCGTGGCGGGCGACCCGCATCCCGGCCGGGTGGAGCACGGCCGCGCCCTGGCCGACTTCACCGGCGGCGCGGCCCCCGTCACGGACGCCTCGGCAGCGGCCTCCCCGGCCCCGCCGCCCTCCGTCTTCCGCTGAGCGGGCCGCGCCGCCCGGCGCTCAGCGCTCCTCGATCTCCACCAGCGGCGGGTGGTCGTGCCAGGTGCAGAACAGGTCCGTCTCGCGGCCGTCCCGGCTGAACGTCACCCGGATCCACTTCGGCTGCTTCCACACCTGCATCTGCCAGCCGCCGTCCGGGGTGGCCGAGACCAGCTCGCAGGCCGGGCCGCCCAGGTCGAAGGCCGCCTGACCGCCCGTCACGGGATAGCTGCGCACCCGGCCCCCGGAGTCCTGCGGCCTGCGCAGCGGGCGCGGCCCCGCCGTGGGGTCCGCGCCGGAGCCGGCCGAGGCGGCCGGGTCGGCGCCCCGCCGGGCGGAGGGCGACGGGGACGGGGACGCGGGGGCGGAGGGGGTGGCGGCGGGTTCCGGGGGCGGCGGGACGCTCCCGCGCGTGGACGAGGACAGCGGCTGCCCCGACAGCGGCAGGGCGCGCGGCGGATCGTAGGCCGTACCCGTGATCACGGAGTGGACGCCCCACCAGGACAGGGTCACCGCGGCGCCCGTGGCCAGCAGCCACGCCAGCGTGTGGACCAGTGCTCGTCTCATCGGGGGACATACTGCACCACGCCTCCCGGAGTCGTCCCGGCGCCTCCGCGGGTCCCCCGGATGGCGTACGGTGCCGCCCATGGCAAGTGTGCTCGTGGTCGAGGACGACCAGTTCGTACGATCCGCCCTCATCCGGCACCTGACCGAGGCCGCCCACGCGGTCCGGAGCGTGGGTACGGCCCTGGAAGCCCTGCGCGAGGTCGCCCACCACCGCTTCGACGTGGTCATCCTCGACCTCGGACTGCCCGACCTCGACGGGGCCGAGGCCCTGAAGATGCTCCGCGGCATCACCGACGTACCCGTGATCATCGCGACGGCCCGGGACGACGAGGCCGAGATCGTACGGCTGCTCAACGACGGCGCCGACGACTACCTGACCAAGCCCTTCTCCGTGGAGCACCTGTCGGCCCGGATGGCCGCCGTGCTCCGCCGGGCCCGCTCGGCCGCCGGGGCCGAACCGCCCTCGCGGGTGCTGCGCGTGGGCGGGCTCGCCATCGACCCGCTGCGCCGCTCGGCCGAGCTCGACGGGGCGGTACTGGACCTCACCCGGCGCGAGTTCGACCTGCTGGCCTTCCTCGCGGGCCGGCCCGGCGTGGTCGTCCCCCGCAAGGAGCTGCTGGCCGAGGTCTGGCAGCAGTCCTACGGGGACGACCAGACCATCGACGTGCACCTGTCCTGGCTGCGCCGCAAACTCGGCGAGACCGCCGCCCGGCCCCGCTACCTGCACACCCTGCGCGGGGTGGGCGTGAAACTGGAACCGCCGCTGTGAGCCGCCGATGAGATGGGCGCTGGTCCGGGTGTGCCTGGCCGTCACGGCCATGGTCGTCGTCGCCTTCGCGGTGCCCCTGGGGCTGGTGGTGCAGGAGATGGCCCGGGAGCGGGCCTTCTCCAACGCCGAGCGCCAGGCCGCCGCCATCGGCCCCACCCTGTCGATCACCACCGACCGCGGCCAGCTGGCCCGGGCCGTGGCCTCCACGCAGATGGGCGCGGCCGGCCGGATGGCCGTCCACGTCCCCGAGGTCTCGCCCGACCCCGACGCCGGGGTGGCCGGCAGCGGACCCGTGGACATCGGACGGGGCTGGGCCGGGGAGGCGGCCGTGGCCGACACCCGCAGGCTCGGCCGGGCCACCAGCGTGGACCTCGCGGGCGGCGGCTCGGTCCTGCTCCAGCCCACCGCGATCGGCTCCGGCGGGATCGCCGTCGTGGAGATCCACATCCCGCAGGGCGAGGTCACCCACGGGGTCGCCACCGCCTGGCTGGTGCTCGCCGGCGTGGGACTGGCCCTGATCGTCGGCTCGGTCGCGGTCGCCGACCGGCTCGGCGTCCGCCTCGTACGGCCCGCGCGCCGGCTTGCGCACGCCGCCCAGCAGCTCGGCGAAGGCCGGCTCGGGGCCCGCGTACCCGAGGAGGGGCCCGCGGAACTGCGCTCGGCCGCGGTCGCGTTCAACTCCATGGCCGACCAGGTCCTCGACCTGCTGGCCAACGAGCGCGAGCTCGCCGCCGACCTCTCCCACCGGCTGCGCACCCCCCTCACCGTGCTCCGGCTCAACGCCGCCTCGCTCGGGGACGGCCCCGCCGCCGAGCAGACCCGTGCCGCCGTCGAGCAGCTGGAGCGGGAGGTGGACACCATCATCCGCACGGCCCGCGAGCAGCGCTCCGCACAGCCCGGGCCCGGCCCGGGGGCCGGCTGCGACGCCTCGGAGGTGATCCGCGAGCGGATGGACTTCTGGTCGGCGCTCGCGGAGGACCAGGGCCGCGAGGTGCGCCTGGCGGGGGTGGGCCGTACGGTGCGCATCCCCGTCGCCCGGCCCGAACTGGCCGCCGCCCTCGACGCCATGCTCGGCAACGTCTTCCGGCACACCCCGGAGGGCACCCCCTTCTCGGTCGACGTCCACGAGGCCGGGGACGCCGTGATCGTGCTCGTCTCGGACGGCGGTCCGGGGATCGAGGACGCGGACGCGGCCCTGCGGCGGGGCAACGACGGCCGCCGGGCCGGCTCCACCGGGCTGGGGCTGGACATCGTGCGCCGGGTGGCCGAGTCCACGGGCGGCGACGTGCGGATCGGGCGCTCGGTGCTGGGCGGCACCGAGGTCCGGGTGTGGATCGGGCTGGACGGCCGGGAGCGGCCGCCGGCCCAGGGGCGGCGCGGGCACCGCGGGGCGGTGCGGCGGCGCAGGCGCTCCACCGCGTGATGCGGGGCGCGCACCGGGCGCGCCTCATATGGCCTTTGTCCGTATATGTATAGCGTCCGGCCTCATGGACACCCTGATCTTCGGCGGCATTCTCGCGACGCTGCTGGCCCTGTACCGGCAGTCCTCCAGGATGGTGGTCCTGGGCGCCTGGTTCGTCATGCTCATCGCGGTCATCCTGCTGATGGCCCACCACATCACCAGCAGCCTCGCCCTGAACCTGAGCTACTGACCCATGGCCGCGATGAACAGCATCCTCCCGGACGCCGCCCCGATCGAGGGGGGCCTGCTGGGGAAGGTCCAGTACTGGTTCGCGTGCTTCTTCGCCCTCGGCTGGACGGGTGTCGTCTGCGGCGGCCTCTACTACCAGTTCGTGAAGTGGGAGTACCCCTGCCCGCTGTGCATCGTCCAGCGGATGTTCATGCTGCTCGCCGCCATCGGGGCGGCCTTCATCATCCGGCGGGGCATGGGCGGCAACGTCTCCGGCCGGGACTACATGATGGGCTGGGGCATGTCCCTGGTCGCCGTGATGTGCGGGGCCTTCGCCTCCTGGCGGCAGACCATGCTGCACATCCTGCCGGGCGACAAGGGCTACGGCAGCGAGCTGTGGGGCCTGCACCTCTACGTCTGGGCGTGGATCCTCTTCTCGGCCTCGGTGGTGGCGGTCGGGGTGGTCATGGCCTTCGCGCACTCCACCGCCGCCCGCCACATCCCCGAGACCTCCGGCTACCGCACCTTCGGCCGGGTGGTGCTGGGCTTCCTGGCCCTGGTCATCGCCGTGAACGTGGTCGCCGTCTTCTTCGAGGAGGGCTTCCACTGGTTCCTCCCCGACGACCCGGTCCGCTACGAGCTCCCGCACGACCTGGGCATCCTGGACTGACCCGGCTACCCGCCCGCCCCGGCCGCGGGCGGGGCCGCGCCGAGCACCCCCGTACGGGCCACCTGCGCGTACCAGTGGGCGCTGGAGCGCGGGGTGCGGACCTGGGTCGCATAGTCCACGTGCACGATCCCGAACCGCTTTGCGTACCCGTACGACCACTCGAAGTTGTCCAGCAGCGACCACAGGTAGTAGCCGCCGACCGGCGCCCCGTCGGCGATGGCCCGGCGGACCTCCGCGAGGTGGGCGCGGACGTAGCCGATGCGGGCCGGATCGTGCAGCTCCGGCCCGTACGCGGCCCCGTTCTCCGTCACCATCAGCGGCAGCCCGGGGGCCTCGCGGGCGAAGCGCATCAGCAGCTCGTACAGCCCGCCCGCGTCCACCGGCCAGCCCATGTCCGTGAGCTCCCCGGGCGCCCGGTGGAAGGCCACCCGGTCCGCGCCCGGCCAGGGCGAGTGCTCCGAGGCGCCGTGCCCGTCGGCCCGCGGGACCGGGCCCTCCCCGGCGTCCGAGACCACCGCCGGGGTGTAGTAGTTCACCCCGAGGAAGCCCAGCGGCTGGTGGATCAGCGCCTCGTCCCCCGGCCGCACGAAGGACCAGTCCGTCACCGCGGCCGTGTCCTCGAACAGGTCCTGCGGATAGGCCCCGTGCAGCAGCGGGCCCGTGAAGATCCGGTTGGCCAGGGCGTCGATGCGGCGCTGCGCGTCCGCGTCGGCCGCCGAAGGCGTCAGCGGGCGCACCGCGCTCGGGTTCAGCGCGATCCCCGTACGGGCCGTCGACGGCAGCGCCGCGGCTGCCAGCCCGTGCGCCAGGTTGAGGTGGTGCGCGGCCCGCAGCGCGTCCTCCGGGGAGGTCCGGCCCGGGGCGTGCACCCCGGAGGCGTACCCCAGGAAGGCGCTGCACCAGGGCTCGTTGAGCGTGGTCCACAGGGTCACCCGGTCGCCGAGGACCGCGGCCACCCGCTGCGCGTACTCCGCGAAGGCGTACGCCGTCCCGCGGGCGGGCCAGCCCCCGGCCTCCTCCCACTCCTGCGGCAGGTCCCAGTGGTAGAGGGTCAGGCAGGGCTCGATCCCGTGCCCGAGCAGCGCGTCCACGAGCCGGTCGTAGAAGCCGGCCCCGCCCGCGAGCACCCGCGGCCACGACACCGAGAAGCGGTACGAGCCCAGGCCGAGGTCCGCCATCAGGCGGACGTCCTCCCGCCAGCGCCGGACGTGGTCCGCCGCCACGTCCCCGGTGTCGCCCGCGGCCACCTTGCCGGGGGTGCGGCAGAACGCGTCCCAGATGGAGGGGACCCGGCCGTCGGCGGCCCCCTCGATCTGGAAGGCGGCCGTGGCCGCGCCCCAGAGGAACTCCGGCGGGAAATCCATGGCTGTCATCCCTTGACGGCTCCCTGCATGATGCCGCCGACGATCCGGCGGCCGAAGAGGACGAAGACGAGGAGCAGCGGCAGGGTGCCCAGCAGGGCCCCCGCCATGATCACCGACTGGTCGGGGATGTAGCCCCGGCCCAGGCCCGTCAGGGCCACCTGCACGGTCGGGCTGCCGTTCTGCGTGAGCGCGATCACCGGCCAGAAGAAGTCGTTCCAGGCCATCACGAAGGTCAGCATCGCCAGCACGGCCATCGCCGGCCGGGCCACCGGGAACACCACGTGCCACACCAGCCGCAGCGATCCGGCCCCGTCCATCCGCGCGGCCTCCACCAGCTCCGCCGGCAGCGCCTGCACGAGGTACTGGCGCATGAAGAACACCCCGAAGGCCGAGACCAGCGCCGGCAGCACCACCGCCTGGAGCCGGTCCGTCCACGACAGCTCGGCGATCAGCATGTACAGCGGCACCACGCTGAGCTGGGGCGGGACCAGCATGGTCCCCACCACCAGCGCCAGCAGCGGCCCCCGCCCCCGGAACCGCAGCCGGGCGAAGGCGAATCCGGCCAGCGTCGAGGACAGCACCGTGCCCGCCGCCACCACCGAGGCCACCAGCGCCGTGTTGAGCAGCGCCGTGCCCATGTTCGCGTCGGTCCAGGCGGTGGACAGGTTCCGCCACAGGTTGCCGCCGAACCAGAACGGCGGCGGGGTCTGCGCCAGCCGGGAACTGGTCCGCGAGGCCGCGACGGCCGTCCACACCAGCGGGAACAGCGAGCCCGCCGCGAACAGCCCCAGCACCAGGTACGTGAGCCTCCCGGCCCGGAAGGTCCTCACCGCTCCCCACCCCTTCCGCGCAGCAGCCGGGCCGCCCCGGCGACCAGCAGCAGGATCAGGAACATCGCCCAGGCGATGGCCGAGGCCCGCCCCAGGTGCAGGTTCACCCACCCCTGCTCGTACAGGTACAGCCCGAGGGTCTGGAACTGGTGGTCCGCCCCGCCCGTGGCCCCCGCGCCCCCGTTGAAGAGCAGCGGCTCGCCGAACAGCTGGGTGGCCCCGATCGTGGACACCACGACCGTGAACAGGATCGTCGGCCGCAGCGAGGGCACCGTGACGTGCAGGAACTGCCGCCACCGCGAGGCCCCGTCCAGCTCCGCCGCCTCGTACAGCTCGTGCGGCACGGCCTGCATCGCGGCCAGGTAGATTAGCGCGTTGTACCCCGTCCACCGCCAGATCACGATGGTGGAGACCGCCGCCTGGCTCGCCAGGGTGCCGTTCTGCCAGTCCACCGGGCCCAGGCCCGTGAGCCCCAGGACCCAGTTGACCATCCCGTAGTCCCGCCCGAAGAGCAGCACGAACACGAGCGTCGCCGCGGCCACCGAGGTCGCGTACGGGGTGAGCACCGCCACCCGGAAGAAGGCCGAGCCGCGCAGCCGGTAGTTCAGCAGGTGCGCCAGCCCCAGCGCGACGGCCAGCTGCGGGACGGTGGACAGCAGCCCGATCGTCACCGTGTTGCGCAGCGCGTTCCAGAAGAACTCGTCCCCCAGCAGCCGGGTGAAGTTCCGCGCCCCCACCCAGGTCATGGCGTCCGGATCGGTCAGCTCCACCTGGTGCAGCGCCGCCCAGCCCGTGTACAGCAGCGGGAAGAGCCCGAAGGCGGCGAAGAAGAGGAAGAACGGCGCCAGGAAGGCGTACGGACTCCAGCGCAGGTCCCACCGGTAGCGCCGCGAGCGCCACCGCTGCGCCCGGCCCTCCCGTTCCCCTTCCTTCCCGCCCTCCCCTTCCCTGCGGCCCGCAGCGGGCGCCGGCACCGGGCCCACCCCGCCCACCGTGCCCACGGGCGGATCGGTCATCGAGGCTTCGGTCACGGCCGGCTCACTTGTCCAGCGCGTTGTCGATCGCCTTGAGCGCCGCCTGCCAGCCCTGCTCGGCGGTGCGTCCCTTCTGGTCCACCTGGAGCATGCCGACGTCGGCCAGGTTCTGCGCGATCACCAGGTCCTTCGGCCCCAGCACCTGCACCGGCACCCCCTTGGCCGCCCGCGCGAAGATCGCGCCGATCGGCGCGTCGCCGAAGTACGCGTGCGTGGCCCCGGACACCGCCGGGAGGTCGTACGCCGCCTGCGCGCTCGGGAAGCTGCCCCGCTTCTCGAAGAGCTTCGCCTGCTGCTCCGGGGCCGTCAGCCAGGCCGCGAGCTTCGCCGCCTCCGCGCTGTTCCTCCCGGCCTTCGGCACGACCAGGAACGACCCGCCCCAGTTGCCGGCCCGCGGAGCCTGGGCCACGTCCCACTTGCCCTGCCCGGCCGCCCCCGCCTTGTCCTGGATGTAGCCGAGCATCCACGCCGGGCAGGAGACCGTCGCGAAGGCCCCGTTGGCGAAGCCCTGGTCCCAGGCCGGGGTGAACTGCTGGAGCCTGGCGCTCAGCCCGTCCGAGGCGAAGTCCGCGGCCAGGTCGAAGGCCTGGCGGACGGCCGGGTTGGTCTTGTACACGGGCTTGCCCGAGGCGTCGTAGAACCGCTGCGCGCTGCTGCCGGTGACCGCCGCCATCACCCCGGAGGCCGAGTCGACGAAGGCCTTCCCCTGCCCGGCCTTCGCCTTGTACTGCCGGCCCACCGCCAGGTACCTGCTCCAGTCGCCCGCCCAGAGCGCGCCCACCGCCTCGCGGTCCGTCGGCAGCCCGGCCGCCGCGAACAGGTCCTTGCGGTAGCAGATGCCCTGGGGGCCGATGTCCGTGCCGAGGGCGACCGTGCGGCCGTCCTTCGTACCGCCCTGGGACCACTTCCACGGCAGGAAGGCCTCCCGCCGCACCCCCGCCGCACCGGCCAGGTCCACCAGCTTGTCGCCCTGCGTCGCCGTGATCTCCGCGATGTTGTTGACCTCGACGGCCTGGATGTCGGCCAGCCCGCTGCCGGTGCCGAGGTGGGTGAGCAGCTGCGGGTAGTAGTTCTCGTTGCGCTCGATGGAGGTCTGCTTGATGACCACGTCCGGGTTCGCGGCGGTGTACGCGTCGTAGAGCCCGGCCTCCTTGTACCCGAAGGCGCCGAACACCCCGACGGTGAGGGTGGTCTTGCCGCTGCCGCCGGCCGCGCCGCCGCCCTCCGGGCCCCCGGCGGGGTCGGAGGCGCAGCCCGAGAGCAGCAGCACGGTTCCTGCGAGGACTGCGAGACCTGATCTGACGCGCATGGGCATCTCCCTGAGGGGGCGGGGGCTGAACGTGCAGAGTGTCGTGTGCCACAGTGTGGGAGCGCTCCCACAGACGTCAAGGGGTATGTTCCATGCGGGAGGAAGCCATGAATGGTCGTGGGCGCAGCGGGGGACGGCCGACCCTCGAGGAAGTGGCGGCGCGGGCGGGGGTCGGGCGCGGCACGGTGTCCCGGGTGGTCAACGGATCCGCCCGGGTGAGCGAGCAGACGAGGGCCGCCGTGGAGGCCGCCGTGGCCGAGCTGGGCTACGTGCCCAACCGCGCGGCCCGGGCCCTGGCCGCCAACCGCACCGACGCCGTCGCCCTGGTCGTCCCCGAGCCGGAGGACCGGTTCTTCGCCGAGCCCTACTTCTCCGACGTGCTCCGCGGGGTGGGCGCCGCCCTCGCCGACACCGACATGCAGCTGCTGCTCACCCTGGCCGGCGGCGACCGCGAGCGCCGCAGGCTCGCCCAGTACCTGGCGGCCCACCGGGTCGACGGGGTGCTGCTGGTCTCGGTACACGCCGGGGACCCGCTGCCGGACCTGCTGGAGGAGCTCGGCATCCCCGCCGTGCTCAGCGGCCGCCGCTTCGCCGGGGAGCCGCTGGCCTGCGTGGACTCCGACAACCTGGACGGGGCCCGCAGCGCGGTCCGGCACCTGCTCGGCCGCGGCCGGACGGCGGTGGCCACCATCACCGGACCGCTCGACGTGTACGGGGCCCGGTGCCGGCTCGACGGCTACCGCGAGGCCCTGGCGGAGGCCGGCGCGGACCGCCTGGACGAGGGGCTGATAGCCCTCGGGGACTTCACCGAGGAGGGCGGCCGCCGGGCCATGGCCGAACTGCTGGAGCGCCGCCCCGCCCTGGACGCGGTCTTCGCCGCCTCCGACGTGATGGCGGCCGGCGCCCGGCAGGTGCTGCGCGCGGCGGGCCGGCGGATACCGCAGGACGTGGCGCTGGTCGGCTTCGACGACTCGGTGGTGGCCCGGCACCTGGACCCGCCGCTCACCAGCGTCCGCCAGCCCGTCGAGGAGATGGGGCGGACCATGGCGCGGGTGCTGCTGGAGCAGATCGGGCGGGGGCCGCGGGCGGCGGCGGGGGAGCGGCCGCGGATCGTCCTGCCGACGGAGCTGGTCGTCCGCGACTCGACCTGAGGCCCTTCCCGGAGCCCCCGGCGGGCTCCGGACACGCAGAGGGCCCCGGTGCGCTCTCGCGTACCGGGGCCCTCGTATCAGGGTGAGTGACGGGACTTGAACCCGCGGCCACCTGGACCACAACCAGGTGCTCTACCAACTGAGCTACACCCACCATGACCCGTCGGATTCCGACCGGCCGAGGAAAACAATACAGGGTCCGGAGGGGTGCTCGCTCCCCGCGCCTACTCGGCGGGCAGCACGTGACGGGCGGCGATGCCCTTCGCGGTGTCGGAGTCGGGGCCGGGCTGCGGGACGAACACGGCCTCGCGGTAGTAGCGCAGCTCCGCGATCGACTCCCTGATGTCCGCCAGCGCGCGGTGGTTGCCGTTCTTCGGCGGGCTGTTGAAGTAGGCGCGCGGGTACCAGCGGCGGGCCAGCTCCTTCACCGAGGACACGTCCACGATGCGGTAGTGGAGGAAGCCCTCCAGCTCCGGCATGTCCCGCAGCAGGAAACCGCGGTCGGTACCGACCGAGTTCCCGCACAGCGGCGCCTTGCGCGGCTCCTTGATGTGCTCCCGGATGTACGCGAGGACCTGCGCCTCGGCGTCCTCCAGGGTGGTGCCGCCGGCCAGTTCCTCCAGCAGTCCGGAGGACGTGTGCATCTCGCGGACCACGTCGGGCATCTGCTCCAGCGCGCCGTCCGGCGGGCGGATCACGATGTCCACGCCTTCGCCGAGCACGTTGAGCTCCGAGTCGGTGACCAGTGCGGCCACCTCGATGAGTGCGTCGTCCGTCAGCGAGAGCCCGGTCATCTCGCAGTCGATCCACACCATGCGATCGTTCATGCGACCACCTTAGGCGGTCGCGGCCCGAACTCCGGTGTGGGAGGCCCCGCGGATCGTACGTCGACAGATCCGCGGGACCTCGGTTCACCGGGGCGGTGCCCGCACCGCTACGCGTGCTCCCGCTGGCCGTGCAGCAGCGCGCGGCCGGGCGAGTACAGCTCGGTCACCGACGGGCCGCTGGCCGCCAGGGCCGCCGCCGCCCGCTGGGGCTGGGGCGTGCGCTGGTGGGGGACCGGCGAGTCCGACAGCGAGGTGACCGGGGCCTCGGCCTGCGGCCTGCGGGCCCGGTACGCGGACCGGTAGGCGGCCGGGGAGGACCCCAGCTGCCGCCGGAAGTGCCCGCGCAGCGCCACCGGCGAGCGGAACCCGCAGCGCCCGGCGACCTCGTCCACGGAGTAGTCCGAGGTCTCCAGCAGCCGCTGTGCCTGGAGCACCCGCTGGGTGATCAGCCACTGGAGCGGTGCGCTGCCGGTCAGCGAGCGGAACCGCCGGTCGAACGTGCGCCGGCTCATGTAGGCGCGCGCCGCCAGCGTCTCCACGTCGAACTGCTCGTGGAGGTGCTCCAGGGCCCAGGCGACGACCTCGGCCAGCGGGTCGGCGCCGATCTCCTCGGGCAGCGACCGGTCGAGGTACCGCTCCTGGCCGCCGGTGCGGCGCGGGGGTACGACCAGCCTGCGGGCCAGGGCCCCGGCAGCCTCGCTGCCGTGGTCCGAGCGCACGATGTGCAGGCACAGGTCGATTCCGGCCGCGGTGCCCGCGGACGTGAGCACGTCGCCGTCGTCGACGAACAGCTCGCGCGGATCGACGTGGACGGACGGGTACCGCTTGGCCAGCGTCGGCGCGTACATCCAGTGCGTCGTCGCGGGCCTGCCGTCCAGCAGGCCGGCGGCCGCGAGCACGAAGGCACCCGTGCACAGGCCGACGATCCGGGCCCCCTCCTCGTGCGCCAGACGCAGAGCGTCGAGCGCCTCCGGAGGCGGCGGTGACGTGATCGACCGCCAGGCCGGAACGACGACCGTGCCTGCCCGGGCGATCGCCTCCAGCCCGTACGGCGCGGTGAGCTCGAGACCGCCGGTGGTCCGCAGCGGTCCTTCCTCGCCTGCGCATACGAGCAGTCGGTAGCGTGGAACTCCCGCGTCCTGCCGGTCAATGCCGAACACGGAGAGTGGAATGGAACTCTCGAAGATCGGACCGCCGCTGAAGAGCAGCACCGCGACGATTTCCCGACGGCGGCGCCCTGCGAGCTTCCGGCCCGCGTCCGCGATGACGGCGGTGGAATCCTGGCTCATGGCGCTAAGCCCCCCTTGGGTGTCGCGACTCCTTGGTCTGGTCGCACCTGCACGTATCCCCTCGGCCTTGCACGTGATCCCCCGCCGTACATACATGATCGAATCTACTGCGCCGCGTGGCGTCGCCGTGACAAGTTCAGCACGCAGCGCTATGTCGACTTGGCAACTTGGCGAAAAGCATTCGATCAGGAAGCGTTCCACTCCGCGACCTTGGTGGGAAGCGCGCCGAGCGGCCGTGGCCAGTACACGTAGGGTCGACGGCCCCCTTGCGCGCCGTCGTCGCTGGTGGTGGGGCGGTGGGGTGGGCATTCCGCCACGGGTTGCGCTCCGCCGTGAACTTGGCTGAAAACATACGGAGGGCGGGTGTGCGAACCAGTCAGCCTTGAGGAGTCCCCGAGCACGGCGGCCCCTGCTGGCCCCGGGAGTGCCGGCCGCGCGGAACGGACGGTTCCCCCGACGGGCCCGGCGCGGGCGCGCGGCCGGCGGGCACCCGGACCGCGGAGCGCTCCATCTTCTCGGCGCGCCGCAGTATCACCCGGCAGACGGCCGTGACGGCGACCAGACCCAGCGCGGCCACCGCGGCCCCGCCGAAAGAGGTGCCGTAGACCATGAGGACCACGGGGACGAGCAGGCAGCTGAACGCCGCCCACCGTACGACGTCCCCGGCCGGATCCCCGGAAGGGTGAACCGGAGGCGCGGATGTCGCGGCGGGGGGCTGTTCGCGCGGGGTGAGGGGGGAAACCGGAGGACCGGGCACGGAGTGCTCCCTGGGGGCTCTTCCTGGACGGTCTGACGTCTGTCCAACGCGGTCGGGCACCCTCGGTCACTGTCCGCACGGGTGGCTCGTCACTGACCGTAGGCGTGAGACGGCATTGCCAAGCAGCCCTCGCTCCGGCATGCTCCGGGGGACGTTCCCCCGAGAACGGCGGCCCCTGTGCAGGGGATGAGTGTCGCCGTACCCTTGGGGGTATGGGCTGGGGAAGATGATTCCCGGACACGGCTCGCCCCGGGCCCCGACAGCTCCGTCACCCTCTGTTGCCTCCTCAAGGACCTTTTTCGCCGAGACGTCATGGCCGGTCACGAATTCCCCGAACGCGCGGACCGCAAGCGCAAGCAGGTCGCCGACTCCGCGTCGGACCTCCGAGCGGTCGAAGAGGCACGCCAGCCGTGCGACCCTGCCTTCCGGCACGGAGTCGTCGTCGGCTTCGACGGTTCCACCTCCAGTGAGCGGGCACTCGCCTACGCCATCGGGATGGCCCGCCGCTCCGGTTCCGGTCTGATCATCGTCCATGTCGCGAACCGGCTCCCGACCACCGTGTGGGCCGGCTGCGAGCCGCCCGTGTTCGTCGACGTGCCGGACCACCGCACCGAGGTGCTGGGGCTGGAACTGGCCTGTGCCGACTACCTCGCCGAGGTCCCGTGGATCCTGGTCGAGCGGGGCGGGGACATCTGCCACGAGCTGGAGGAGGTCGGCCGGGAGTACTCCGCCGACGCCATCGTCGTGGGCTCCACCCAGGGCATCGTGGGCCGGATCTTCGGTTCGGTCGCAGGCCGGCTGGCCAAGCGCGCACAGCGACCGGTCGTTGTCATCCCGTGACCGAATGACGGTCTGTTGGCCGGTTGTGGCGGGTTGTGAAGGGTACATAAAACTCGCTGGGTAGCAGCACGACAACTGCAGATCGAAGGGAGCCCGCCGTGGACAACGAAGTCTCCGCGGGAAGCACTGCCTCCACCTCGACCCTGGGCCACATCGCCCTCGGTCTCACCCTTCTCGCCATCGGCATCGGCCAGACCGGCGTCATCGACGGCGTAGGCGCCGCGGACGCACTCGCCCTGGCGACGAACGTGGGCGGCATCGCCCTGTTCATCCTCGGCGTCCTGGAGTTCCGGGGCGGGAACGGCTTCAACGGCACGGCCTTCGCGGGCAGCGGGGCCTTCCTCTTCACCTGGGCGGCAGGCGCTGAAGGAAACGCTTCTGCACACGCCTCCGGACTGTTCCTCCTCCTGTTCGCCCTCCTCGCCCTGACCCTGACGGTCGCGGGCTCCGGCGGGCTCTTCGGACAGGGCGTGTACGGACTGCTCTTCCTCTCCCTGCTGCTCATGGGGATAGGCGGCTTCGCGGAAACCGGCGGCCTGGTGAAGGCCGGCGGCTGGGCGGCGGCCCTCGCGGGTCTGATGGCCTGGTACGGCGCGACGGCGGCGCTGGCCCACTGGCCGATGGCGCTCCGCAGGGGCTCGGGCCGCGGGGCGGTCGCGGCGGGCTGAGGCCGGCCGGCCCCGGGCGGGTCGGGCGGGTTACGCGAGAACGGCCCCCGTGCGCGGTGCACGGGGGCCGTTCTCCTGCCGCGGGGGCGACTACTCGACGGTGACCGACTTGGCCAGGTTGCGCGGCTTGTCGATGTCGCGGCCCAGGTGGAGGGCGGTGTGGTACGCCAGCAGCTGGAGCGGGATGCCCATCAGGATCGGGTCCAGCTCGTCCTCGTTCTTCGGGACGAGGATGGTGTGGTCGGCCTTCTCCTGCGGGGCGTGGGCGACCGCGAGGATGCGGCCGCTGCGGGCCTTGATCTCCTCCAGCGCGGCGCGGTTCTTCTCCAGCAGGGAGTCGCTCGGGACGATCGCGACGGTCGGCATGGCGGGCTCGATCAGGGCCAGCGGGCCGTGCTTGAGCTCGGAGGCCGGGTAGGCCTCGGCGTGGATGTAGGAGATCTCCTTGAGCTTGAGGGAGGCCTCCAGCGCGACCGGGTAGCCGCGGACGCGGCCGATGAACATCATCGACTTGGCCTCGGCGTACTCGGCGGCCAGCTTCTTGATGTCCTCCTCGCCCTCCAGGATCTCCTGGATCTGGGCGGGCAGCTTGCGCAGGCCCTCGATGATCCGCTTGCCGTCGGCGACGGACAGGTCGCGGATGCGGCCCAGGTGCAGGGCGAGCAGGGCGAAGGCGACGACCGTGTTGGTGAAGCACTTCGTGGAGACCACGCAGACCTCGGGGCCGGCGTGCACGTACACGCCGCCGTCGGCCTCGCGGGCGATGGCCGAGCCGACCACGTTGACCACGCCGAGGACGCGGGCGCCCTTGCGCTTGAGCTCCTGGACGGCCGCCAGCACGTCGTAGGTCTCACCGGACTGGGAGACGGCGATGTACAGGGTGTCGGGGTCCACGACCGGGTTGCGGTAGCGGAACTCGGAGGCCGGCTCGGAGTCGGCGGGGATCCGGGCCAGGCCCTCGATGAGGGAGGCGCCGATCATGCCCGCGTGGTACGAGGTGCCGCAGCCGAGGATCTTCACGCGGCGGATGCCGCGGGCCTCGCGGGCGTCGAGGTTCAGGCCGCCGAGGTGCACGGTGGAGAACTTCTCGTCGATCCGGCCGCGCAGCACGCGGTCGACCGCGGCGGGCTGCTCGGAGATCTCCTTGTGCATGTACGTGTCGTGGCCGCCCATGTCGTAGGAGGCGGCCTCCCACTCCACGGTCTCGGGGGTGGCGGTGGTGCGGGTGCCCGAGGTCGTGTACGTGCGGAAGTCGTCGGCCTTCAGGGTGGCCATCTCGCCGTCCTCGAGGGTGACGACCTGGCGGGTGTGGGCGATCAGCGCGGCCACGTCGGAGGCGACCAGCATCTCCTTCTCGCCGATGCCGAGGATCACCGGGGAGCCGTTGCGGGCCACGACGATGCGGTCGGCGAAGTCGGCGTGCATGACGGCGATGCCGTACGTGCCCTCGATCTGCTTGACGGCCTCGCGGACCCGGTCCTCCAGGGTCTCGGCCTGGGAGCGGGCGACGAGGTGGGTGATGACCTCGGTGTCGGTCTCGGAGGCGAAGACGACCCCTTCGGCCTCGAGCTTCACGCGCAGCTCGGCGGCGTTGTCGACGATGCCGTTGTGGACGACCGCGACCTTGTTCTCGGGGTCCAGGTGCGGGTGGGAGTTCACATCGCTGGGGGCGCCGTGGGTGGCCCAGCGGGTGTGGGCGATACCGGTGGTGCCGGCGAAGCGCTTGGGGACGCGGGACTCCAGCTCGCGGACGCGGCCCTTGGCCTTGACCACCTTGAGGGCCGGCGCCTTGGGGCTGTTGACCACGATGCCGGCGGAGTCGTAGCCGCGGTACTCGAGCCGCTGCAGGCCTTCGAGCAGCAGCGGTGCAACGTCACGCTTGCCGATGTAGCCGACGATTCCGCACATGGGTCTTGCCCCTCCTGAGGTTCGGGTGAGTGCTCCTGCGGCCGGGGGGCCGCGCTCCGGTCAGCCGTAGACGATCCGGCGCAGCTGCCGGAGCGAGAGCTCCGGCGGGGCCACGGCGCGGTGCGGCAGCTCGGCCGCGATCCGCTCGAAGATCTCCGCGTTCACGGCTCCGCCGGACTGCAGTTCGCGGTGGCGGCGGCGGACGAACTCCTCGGTCGTCTCGTCGAAGTACGCCAGCACGTCGAGTACCACCCGGGCGGCCTCCCCGCGCTGGAGCGCGGTGCTGCGCACCAGGTGGTCGACGAGGTCCTCATGGGACGGGCGGCGATCGAGCACCCGTAGATACTGAAGGGTCACCCCCGATGGATGCAAGAATCCTGCCCGATTTCGGGCAGGATTCCAATGGTACGGACCAGTGGAGTCCTGTATTCCGATCGGAATCGGGGCGAATCGCACAGCGTTGACGAGGGGTGGCACCCGGCCCGGGGCTCCCTCGTCCGGATGATTTCAGCGGGAAACCGGCCCGGGCCGGGGCGGGCGTATCGCGCCGCGCCCCCGGTTGGCCTATACCTATGGGTCATGAGACTCCGGCGCACTCTCGCCACCCTGCTCGCCAGCGCGGTCTGCGGAGCACTTCTCTCCTCCTGTACGGAGGCCCGCAGCGCGGACTCGCCCCTCGTCCGGCTCTCCGCCTTCGAGCGGATCGTCCCGGCCCCCGCGGACTACGCCCCCGGCGGCCCCGGCTACACCCTCACCGCCCGCACCCCCATCCGCACCACCGCCGGCTCCGCCGCCGCCCGCGCCGTCGGGGAGCAGCTCGCCGCCGCCTGGCGGCCGGCCACCGGACTGCCCCTGGCCGTCAGCGGGACCGACGCCGGGCACGGCACCGACGGGATCCGGCTGCGCCTCGACGGGGACGCGGGCGCCTTCGGGGAGGAGGGGTACCGGCTCCAGACCGATGAATCGGGGGCGGTGCTCACCGCGTACCGGCCCGCCGGGCTGTTCCGCGGGATCCAGACCCTCCGCCAGCTGCTGCCGGTCAGGGCGCCGCAGGGCGGGCCCTGGACCCTGGCGGGCGGCACGGTCACCGACACCCCGCGGTTCGCCTACCGCGGGGCGATGATCGACGTCGCCCGCCACTTCTTCACCGTCGAGGAGGTCAAGCGCTACCTCGACCAGCTCGCCCTGTACAAGATCAACACCCTGCACCTGCACCTCACCGACGACCAGGGCTGGCGGATCGCCGTGGACTCCTGGCCGCGGCTGGCGACCTACGGCGGCGGCAGCGAGGTCGGCGGCGGACCCGGCGGGTACTGGACCAAGGCCCAGTACAGGGAGCTGGTCCGCTACGCCGGGGAGCGCTACATCACCGTGGTCCCCGAGGTCGACGTACCCGGGCACACCAACGCCGCCCTGGCCTCCTACGCCGAGCTGAACTGCAACGGGGTCGCCCCGCCGCGCTACACCGGGATCAAGGTCGGCTTCAGCTCGCTGTGCGTGCCCGAGGAGCGCACGTACGAGTTCGTGGACGACGTGGTGCGCGAACTGGCCGCCATGACCCCCGGGTCCCTGCTGCACATCGGCGGGGACGAGGCCCACTCCACCCCGCACGCCGACTACGCGAAGTTCATGGACCGGGCCCAGGCGACGGTCGCCGCGCACGGCAAGAAGGTGATGGCCTGGCACCAGCTGACCGGGGCGAAGCCGGCCCCGGGCGCGGTGGTGCAGTACTGGGGGTACGACCGGACGGGGGCCGTGGAGAGGGAGAAGGTGGCCGCGGCGGTCCGGGGCGGCACGAAGGTGGTGCTGTCCCCCGCGGACCGGATCTACCTGGACATGAAGTACGACGGCCAGACCCCGGTGGGCCTGAACTGGGCCGGGTACGTGTCGGTGCAGCGGGCCTACGACTGGGATCCGGGCCGCTACCTGCAGGGCGTGCCCGAGAGCGCGGTGCTGGGCGTCGAGGCCCCGCTGTGGACGGAGACCGTCGGCAACCGCGCGGACCTGGAGTACATGGCCTTCCCGCGGGTGATCGGCGCGGCCGAGCTGGGCTGGTCGCAGGCGGCCGACCTGGACTGGAGCGCGTACCGGCTGCGGCTGGCGGCCCAGGGGCCGCGGCTGGCGGCGCTCGGCGTCAACTTCCACAAGGCGCCCGGGGTGCCCTGGGAGCAGTAGCGGGGAGCAGGGGGAGGGGGAGGGCGGGCGCGATCCCGAGGGCCGTTTCGAGGAGGCGCGCCCGCCCCGGTCTCATCGCCGCGCGAAGGGCGCGAGCGGGTTCTGCAGGGTGCCGACCAGCTGGAGGGCGGCGGCCGGGTCGGACAGGTCGACCATCTGCTTGTTGTTGCGCAGCTGGAGCCGGTTGAGGCAGGACAGCTGGAACTCGTCGGCGAACAGGTCGTAGCGGGCGAAGCGCTCCGCGAGCTGCGGCATCGAGTCCTGGTAGTCGTGCCCGCAGTCGGCCACGGCCTTCCAGAACACGTCCTCCCCGCAGACGCCCTCGGAGACGAGGATCGAGCCGAGGAAGCGGAAGAAGCAGTCGAAGACGTCGGTGAAGACCGACAGCAGCTTCATGTCCTCCGGGATGTCCGCCCGCACCCGCTCGACCGCGGGCGGCAGCACCGCGTCGGGGTCCATGACCACGATCTCCTCGGCGATGTCCTTGAAGATCGCCCGCTTCACCACGCCGCCCTCGATGACGAGGATGGTGTTCTCGCCGTGCGGCATGTACGCCAGGTCGTACTGGTAGAAGCAGTGCAGCAGCGGGGTCAGGTAGGCGCGCAGGTAGGAGCGCAGCCACTCCTGCGGGCTGAGCCCGGACTCCGCGATCAGGGCGCCGGCGAAGGAGCGGCCCTCCTCGTCCACGTGCAGCAGGGCGGCCATGGTGGCCAGCCGCTCGTCCCCGGTGAGGGAGGGGACGGGGGATTCGCGCCACAGGGCGGCGAGCATCTTGCGGTACGGGGAGTAGCGGTCGGTCGCGGCCTCGAACTGCAGGCTGCGGTAGCCGATCGCGGCCCGTTCGCGGATGATCGAGAAGTCCACGGACTGCAGGACCTCGTCGCCCTCGATCAGCTGGTGCAGCCAGTCGTTGATGGCCGGGGTGGCCTCCATGTAGGCGGCCGACAGGCCCCGCATGAAGCCCATGTTGATCACGGAGATCGCGGTCTTGACGTAGTGCTTCTCCGGGGCGCTCGTGTTGAAGAACGTCCGGATCGACTGCTGGGCCAGGTACGCGTCCGAGCCCTCGCCGAGCAGCACCAGGCGGCGGTTGGCGATCTCCGCGGCGAAGGTGACCGTGGTCTTGTTCCACCACTGCCAGGGGTGCACGGGCAGCAGGTGGTAGTCCGCGATGTCCAGGCCCTGGGCGGCCAGCTGCGCGGCGAAGCCGTCCACGGCCGCGTCGCCGAGCTCGGCGCGCACGAAGGTCTCGTACTCCAGGCCCGCGCCCGCGCTGAAGCGGGAGACGTCCTTGTGGGCGGCGACCCAGACCAGCCGGACGGGGGCGGCGGCCTCGGGGGCGTAGGCGTGGTACTCGTGCAGGCCGAAGCCCAGGCGGCCGTTGCTGGCCACGAAGCAGGGGTGGCCCTCGGTCATGCCTGTCTCGACGTCCTGGAAGGAGCCCTTGGCCAGCACGTCGGCGGGGGTCTGCGCCTTCGTGTACTTGAAGGCGTACCCGGACAGGGTGGAGGACAGCTCCTCCAGGTAGACCGGCAGCACCTCGGCGCTCAGGCCCAGGGAGCCGCTCAGCTCGGTGTGGAAGTCGATGGCGTCCAGGGGGAGTTCGGCGCCGTCGCGGTGGCGGGTGATGGACGCGCCGTCCACGGCCCAGTGGTCCAGGGCGTGGCGGGCGGCGGTGAAGCGGTACTCCACGGCGCCGTCGTCGCTGCGCACGCTGTAGCGGTCCCCGCCCAGCTCGGCGGGGGTCAGCAGCCGCTCGTGCGAGAACTCGGCCAGGGCCTTGCGCACGATGTGGCGGTTGGCGCGGGCCCACAGCTCCGGGGTGAGGTGGGCGGCGGCGCCGGCGAGGTCCGGGGCGGTGCTCATATGGACGCTCCCAGGGCGTTGCGGGTGTCGATGCCGGTGGCGGCCTCGAACTGCTCCCGGGTGCAGAAGCTCAGCAGGGCGGGCTTCTCCGGCTTCTGGATCTCCCGCTCGGGGACGAAGCCGACGGCCTCGTTGAGGGCGTGGACGGCCTTGTTGGAGACGTCCGGCTCGACGACCACGCGGCGGGCGGCGGGGTCGGCGAACAGGGCGGCCACGACCGTGGTGATCACGGCGCGCGTGAACCCGTGCAGCGGGGTGTCCGAGGGGGCGACGAGGAAGTGCATGCCGACGTCGCCGGGCTCGGGGTCGTACAGGCCGACCAGCTCCAGCTGCGTGGGGTCGTAGCTCTCCATCAGGAAGGCCGGGCGGCCCTCGTGCAGCCCGATGAAGGCCTGGTGGTACGGGTGCTCGGTGATGCGCACGTACTCGGCGCGGACGTCATCCAGGGAGGCGTTCTGCATCATCCAGAACGCGGCCTTGGGGTGGGTGACCCAGCCGTGCAGGAGTTCGGCGTCGGCCAGGGGGTCGAGCGGACGGACGGCGAACTCGCCGAGGACCGCGTCGGTCCGCGAGTGGAGGAGGTGGGTGGTGCTCATACGAGGCTGCCTTCCGGGGCGGCGAACTGCTGGAACGCGATGGACTTCTCGACCTTGTAGTACTCGCGGCCGAGGAGCTCCCCGATGATGTACGCGTTGCGGTACGCGGCCATGCCCAGGTCCGGCGAGGTAAGGGAGTGGTTGTGGGTGGTGCCGTTCTGCAGGTACACCCCGTGGCCGGTGGTGTCGACGCTGTAGTTGCGCGCGGCGTCCAGGCGGCCGCGCCCGTCGAAGTTCAGGCGGTCCGCGATGGGGGCCAGGAACGCGGGGGTCGTGTATGTGTAGCCGGTGGCCAGGACCAGGCCCTCGGTGGCGAGGGTGAAGTCCCGCTCCTGCTCCTCCTGGCGCAGCCCCAGCGTGTACGTGCCCGTGGTGGTGTCGTACGCGGCGCTGTTGAAGGAGGTGTTGGTCACCAGGGTGGTCGGGACGGCGCCCGGCATCGTGACCTTCTTCTGGTACAGGAGGTCGAAGATCGCGTTGATCAGGTCCCCGTCGATGCCCTTGAAGAGGTTCTTCTGCTGGGACTCCAGGCGGTAGCGGGTGTCCTCGGGGAGGGCGTGGAAGTAGTCCACGTACTCCGGGGAGGTCATCTCCAGGGTCAGCTTGGTGTACTCCAGCGGGAAGAACCGCGGGGATCGGGTGACCCAGTTGAGCTGGTAGCCGTACGTGTCGATCTCCGCGAGGAGGTCGTAGTAGATCTCCGCGGCGCTCTGGCCGGAGCCGATCAGGGTGATGGACTTCTTCTTCTGGAGCCCGGCCTTGTTCTGCACGTAGGCGGAGTTGTGGATGAAGTCGCCGCCGAGGCCCTCGCAGGCCGCGGGGACGTGCGGCGGGGTGCCGGTGCCCAGTACCAGGCGGCGGGCGCGGTGGGTGTCGCCGCGGTCGGTGCGGACCTCGTACAGGCCGGCCTGCTCGTCGTACGCGACCTCCGTGACCGAGGTGGACCACAGGACGCTGTCCAGGCGGTCGGCGGCCCAGCGGCAGTAGTCGTTGTACTCGGTGCGCAGCGGGTAGAAGTTCTCGCGGATGTAGAACGAGTACAGCCGGTCCTGGTCCTTCAGGTAGTTCAGGAAGGAGAAGGGCGAGGTCGGGTCGGCGAGGGTCACCAGGTCCGACATGAACGGCGTCTGGAGGTGCGCGCCGTCCAGGAACATGCCCGCGTGCCACTCGAAGTGCGGCTTCGACTCGATGAAGAGCCCGTCGAGCTCGTCGATCGGCGCGGTCAGACAGGCCAGGCCCAGGTTGAACGGGCCGAGGCCGATGGCGATGAAGTCGTGCGGCTGACCGGTCGGGCGGGACTCACGAGGCGTGGACAAGGGACTCTCCCAGGTACTGCTCGGCGTGTTCGGCGAGGAGGTCGAGGACGGCCGTGATGTCGGCCGTCGTGGTCTGCGGGTTGAGGAGGGTGAACTTGAGGTAGTGGGCGCCGTCCACGGTGGTGCCGGCGGCCACGGCCTCTCCGGAGGCGAACAGGGCCTTGCGGGCGTACAGGTTGGCCCGGTCGATCCGGTCGGGGCTGGTGGCGCCCTGCGGTACGTAGCGGAACACGAGGGTGGACAGCTGCGGTTCGACGACCACCTCGAAGCGGGGGTCGGCCGCGATGATCGCGTGGCCGGCCGCGGCCAGGTCGCAGACCTCGTCGAAGAGCGAGCCCACGCCGTCGGCGCCCATGACGCGCAGGGTCATCCAGAGCTTGAGGGCGTCGAAGCGGCGCGTGGTCTGGATCGACTTGTCGACCTGGTTGGGGATGCGCTCCTCGGCCGTGCGGCGCGGGTTGAGGTAGTCCGCGTGGTACGTGGCGTGCTTGAGGGTGTCGCGGTCGCGGACCAGCACGGCGCTCGAACTGACCGGCTGGAAGAAGGACTTGTGGAAGTCCACGGTCACCGAGTCGGCGTTCTCGATGCCGTCGAGCAGGTGCCGGCGGGTGGGGGAGGCGAGCAGTCCGCAGCCGTACGCGGCGTCCACGTGCATCCAGGCGGAGTACTGCGCGGCCAGTCGGGCGATCTCGGGGAGCGGGTCGATGGACCCGAAGTCGGTGGTGCCGGCGGTGGCGACGACGGCCATCGGGAAGAGGCCCTCGCGCTCGCACTCCTCCAGGGCCCGGGCCAGGGCCAGGGTCTGCATCCGCTTGTTCTGGTCCACCGGGACGGTCACGACGGACTCGTAGCCCATGCCCAGCATGGCGGCCGACTTCTTGACGCTGAAGTGGCTGACCTCGGAGGTGAAGATGCGCAGCTTGGGGAGGATCTCCGCCTTGGTGAGGGCGGTCTCGCTGTTCTTCAGGACCAGGCGGCAGGCCTCGTCGCGGGCCAGGAACAGCGCGTGGAAGTTGGACTGGCTCCCGCCGGAGGTGAACACCCCGTCTGCGCCCTGGCCGAAGCCGATCCGGCCGGTGGTCCAGTCGACCAGGCGGCGCTCGATGAGCGTGCCGCCGATGGACTGGTCCCAGGTGTCCAGCGAGGAGTTGACGGCGGAGAGGACGGCCTCGCCGAGCACCGCCGGTATGACGACCGGGCAGTTGAGGTGGCCCAGGTAGCGCGGGGTGTGGAAGTAGACCGCGTCCCGGAGGTAGACCTCCTCCAGCTCGTCCAGGGCGGCGGCCGGGTCCCCGAGGGGGGCGTCGAGGTCGATGTCCGCGATGACCGGGGCGAGTTCGTCCACCGAGATGCCGGTGTGGGGCTTCGTGGTGGCGGCGAGTTTCGCGGCGACGCGTTCCACGCCCTCGATGACGGAACGCCGGTACGTCTCCGCGGTCGTGTCATTGAGCAGATGCGAACGCATCAGAAGGTCCTCCGGGCAGGGAAGAGGCTGGCGGGGTGAGGCTTAGGTTAGCCTAACCTAATGATCTGTCCAAAAAAAGATGGACCCCGGTAGTGGTACCGGGATCCATCTTTGCCATACGACCCGTCACATCCCATGTGGGAGGCTTGAGTTCACCGCGAGCGGCCTACAGTGCGGACTCCGGGTCCTCGCTCGGAGCCTGGCCGGAATACGCCTCTGCGAGGAGCTGCTCCTCGCTGGCGCCGAGCCGCCAGTAGCCCGTGAACCGCACGGCGCGGCGGTCGAACCGGCGCTCCTGCACCAGCTGCCTGCGCACCGCGCGCACGGTGCCCGCCTCGCCCGCCAGCCACGCGTACGCGGCCCCTTCGGGGAGTTCGGGGAAGCCCTCGGCCCGCAGGGCCGCCACGGCCTGGTCGGCCCGGGAGCCCCCGTCGTGCACCAGCCAGGTGACCTCGGCGCCCGGCGGGACCTCCACCGCGGCCCGGTCCTCCTCGTGCGGGACCTGGAACCAGGCCCGCACGGAACGGCCTTCGGGCAGCCGGTCCAGGATCGCGGCGGCCGCCGGCAGGGCGGTCTCGTCGGCGTACAGGACCAGCGTCCGCGTGTCCGCGGGGGGCTGGAAGCGCACGGACTTGTTCTCCGCCACCGCCGGGCCGATCGCCATGATCCGGCTGCCGGCGGCGGCCCGGCCCGCCCAGTGGGAGGCCGGGGAGGAGTCCCCGTGCAGGACGAAGTCGATGTCGACCTCGACCCCGCCCGCATCCGTGCTGCGCTGCTCGCGCACGGTGTACGAGCGCATCACCGGGCGCTCCTCGTCGGGCACCGCCCGCCAGGCGCCGAACCAGGTGTCCTCGTCCGTGGACGGGAGCACCGTGTGCTCCTGGTGGGGCAGCGGGAGGAAGAGCGACAGGCTCTGGTCGTAGCCGCCGGAGCGGAACTCCCGGAGGGATTCCCCGCCGAAGGTGACGCGCAGGAAGGAGCGGCCCACTGTGCGGGTGCGCAGCACGTCCAGGGTGAAGAAGCGGAAGTGGGCGGCTTCGGAACTCGCGGTCATGCGGACGATCCCCCTCGGGAGCGGCGGGTCAGGAGACCTTCTTGGCGTTCTCGACGGCCTTCGCCAGGTCCTCGAGGATGGGCGCGCACTTGTCGTACGAGAAGATCGGCTCGGTCACGCGGGGGATGACCTGTCCGGCCTTGACGGCGGGCAGCTGGGCCCAGGTCGGCTTCGCGGCCAGGTCCTTGGGCTGCGCGGTGCCGGTGCGGTTGTCCAGCATGATGATGTCGGCCTTGTACGTGCCGGCGTTCTCCCAGGACAGCTCCTCGAAGAAGCCCTCCTTGTTGGGCTTGGGCTCCACGAAGGTGAGGCCCAGCTCCTGGAAGTAGCGGGTGTCCGCGGAGGTCTTGGCCACCGAGACGTAGAACAGGTCGGCGCTGCCGGAGCCGATGAGGACCTTCAGGCCGGGCTTGGCCTTGGCGGCCTTGCGCAGGCGCTCGGCGGCGGCCTCGAAGCGGGCCTTGGCGTCGGTGACGGCCTTCGCGTTCAGGTCGGCGCCCAGGGACTTGGCGAGCTCGGCGTGGCGGGCGATGGCGTTCGGGATGGTGGTGTCGCCGCCGGCCCACAGGGCGACGCTCGGGGCGCCGACCTTCATGATCTTGTCCTTGGACTCGGCCGGGACGTACCACAGGTCGTCCTTGACCCACATGTTGGTGACGAGGAGCTCGGGGCGCAGGGCCGCGTACTTCTCGACGTTGAACTCGCCCCACACGTTGCCGAGGATCTCGACCTTGGAGATGTCCATCGAGCCGGCCTGCACGTCGGGCTTGCCGTCCGCGAGCTTGGTCGGGCCGAAGACGCCCTTGACCTGCACGCCGAAGTCGTGGAGCGCGGCGGCGGTGCCGACGAAGGCCACGATGTTCTTCGGGGCGGCCTTGGCCTTGGCCTCCTGGCCGCGGTCGTCCTTGAAGCTCCAGGGGCCCTTGGCGGCGGCCGGCGCGGAGGCCTTGGCGCCGCCGTCCTTCTTCGCGTCGCCGTCACCGCAGGCAGCCAGCACGGCGCCGAGGCCGAGTGCACCGCCCGCGGCGAGCAGACCGCGACGGGAGAGGGTGGTGGTGCGGGCAGTGGCCATGGAGGTGTCTGCTTTCGGGTGCGCGCGGTGTCGGCCGCAAGGATCAAGATTTCGTGGGAAAGGTTAGCCTAACCTCACGGCTTGTCCAGTACGGGGTGGCCGAAACCACACGCACCCGGTCCAGCACTGCTCGAAGGGCCTGCGGTCAGCCCCCGAAGCCCAGCTCACGGGCGATCAGCATCCGCTGCACCTCGCTGGTCCCCTCGCCGATCTCCAGGATCTTCGAGTCCCGCCACATGCGGGCCACGGGGTACTCGTTCATGAACCCGTACCCGCCGTGGATCTGGGTGGCCTCGCGGGCGTTGTCCACCGCGACCGTGGAGGAGTACAGCTTCGCCAGCGCGGCCTCCTTCTTGAACGGCTCGCCGTGCACCAGCCGGGAGGCGGCGTCGCGCCAGCCGAGCCGCGCCATGTGCGCGCGCAGCTCCATGTCGGCCAGCTTGAACTGGATCGCCTGGTTGTCCCCGATCGGGCGGCCGAAGGCCTGCCGCTCCTTCGCGTACTTCACCGACTCGTCCACGCAGCCCTGCGCCAGTCCGGTGGCCAGGGCGGAGATCGCGATCCGGCCCTCGTCGAGGATCCGCAGGAACTGCGCGTACCCGCGGCCCTCCTGGCCGACCAGGTTCGCCAGCGGGACGCGGACCTCGTCGAAGGCCAGCTCGCGGGTGTCCGAGGCGTTCCAGCCGACCTTGGAGTACGGGGCCGCGACCGTGAAGCCGGGGGTCCCGGACGGCACGATGATCGAGGAGATCTCCGGGCGCCCGTCGGCCTTGCGGCCGGTCACGGCGGTGACGGTGACCAGCCCGGTGATGTCCGTACCGGAGTTGGTGATGAAGCACTTCGAGCCGTTGATCACCCACTCGTCCCCGTCCTTGACGGCGGTGGTGCGGGTGCCGCCCGCGTCCGAGCCGGCGCCCGGCTCGGTGAGGCCGAAGGCGCCCAGCACCTCGCCCGAGCAGAGCTTCGGCAGCCACTGCCGCTTCTGCTCCTCGGTGCCGAACAGGTGGAGGGGCATCGCGCCGAGCGAGACACCCGCCTCCAGGGTGATGGCGACGGAGGAGTCGACGCGGGCCAGCTCCTCCAGGGCGATGCCGAGGGCCATGTAGTCCCCGCCCATGCCGCCGTACTCCTCCGGGAAGGGGAGCCCGAACAGGCCCATGCGGCCCATCTCGGCGACGATCTCGTACGGGAACTCGTGCCGCTCGTAGTAGTCGCCGATCTTCGGCGCGACCACGTCGTGCGCGAAGGCCTCGACGGTGCGGCGGAGTTCCTCGTGCTCGGGGGAGAGCCGGTGGTCGAGGGTCATGTGTCTACTGCTCCTTGTGGGAGAGGGCGCGGACGGTGCGGGAGGGGCTGGGACGGCCCAGCTGGTCCGCCATCCACACGCTGGTGGCGGTGAGGGCGGCCAGGTCGACCCCGGTCTCGATGCCGAGGCCGTCGAGCATCCACACCAGGTCCTCGGTCGCGAGGTTGCCGGTGGCGCTCCTGGCGTACGGGCAGCCGCCGAGTCCGCCTGCGGAGGCGTCGACGGTGGTCACCCCGTGCTGGAGGGCGGCCAGGGTGTTGGACAGGGCCTGGCCGTACGTGTCGTGGAAGTGCACGCCGATCCGGTCGGTGGCCACCCCGGCCCCGTTCAGCCCCGTCAGGAGGGCCCGTACGTGGCCGGGGGTGGCGGTGCCGATGGTGTCCCCGAGGCTGAGCTCGTCGCAGCCCAGGTCGAGCAGGGACTTCGCGGCGGCCACCACCTGGGCGACCGGCACCGGTCCCTCCCAGGGGTCGCCGAAGCACATCGACAGGTACCCGCGGACGTGCGCGCCCGCGGCCTGCGCACGGGCCACCACGGGCTCGAACATGGCCATCGACCCGGCCACGCTGCGGTTGAGGTTGCGCTGGGCGAACGTTTCCGTGGCCGAGCCGAAGACCGCGATGCGGGTGGCGCCGAGGGCCAGGGCCCGGTCCAGGCCGCGCTCGTTGGGCACGAGCACGGGCAGGGCCGTACCGGCCGCGGCCAGGTCCGCCACCAGCGGGTACAGCTGCTCGGCATCGGCGAGCTGCGGTACCCACTTGGGGTGCACGAAGCTCGTGGCCTCGACGGTGGTCAGCCCGGCGGCGGCGAGCCGGCGGACGAACTCCGCCTTCACCTCCGTGGGGACGGTGGCCTTCTCGTTCTGCAGGCCGTCGCGGGCGCCGACCTCGTGGATGCGCACGCGGGCGGGCAGCCCTGCGCCGGGGACGGTCATGGGCAGGCCGGGCGCGCTCACGGGGCCTCCTGCGGCTCGGCACCGGCATCCGGGGTGACCACGGCGAGGACCTGGTCCATGGCCACGGTGCTGCCGGCGGTGACGTCCAGTCCGGTCACCGTCCCGGCGTGCGGGGCGGAGATGACGTGCTCCATCTTCATCGCCTCGACCACCAGCAGGCTCTGGCCCGCCGCCACCTTCTCGCCGACCGCGACCTTGACCACGGTGACCGTGCCGGGCATGGGGGCGGCGAGGGTGCCGGCGCCGCCGTGGGAGCGGCCGGAGAGGACGGCCTCCACGGGGTCGTGGGCCAGCAGGTGCCAGGTGTCGCCGTCCCGGCCGAGCCAGGTCCCCTCCGGGGAGGGGGCGTGGTCGAAGGAGTGCGTGAGGCCGTCGAGTTCGACCGTGACGCGGGACGGGGTGGCGGAGACGATGCGGGCGGCGGCCGGGGCGGACTCCGGGAGGAGCACCTCGGTGCCGCCGGCGGCGGGGCGGGTGCGGACCTCCACCGGGTCCCGGCCCGGGATGCGGAAGTGGCGGACCGTCCAGGCGGGGGTGCCGCCCAGGCGCCAGCCGCTGCCGGAGCCGAAGGGGTCCGTCCAGCCCGCCGCGGGCGCCGCGGGCGCGGCGGCGGCCAGCAGGGCGGCGGCCGCGTACACCTCCGCGGGGACGCCCTCCGGCAGGAGGCCGGGCAGGTCGCGCTCGACCAGGCCCGTGTCCATGTCCCCCGAGACCACCGACGGGTGGTCCAGCAGGCGGCGCAGGAAGCCGGTGTTGGTGGGGACGCCGAGGATGACCGTGTCGGCGAGGGCCGCGCGCAGGGTGCGCAGGGCGGCCGCGCGGTCCGGGCCCCAGGCGATGACCTTGGACAGCATCGGGTCGTACGTACTGCCCACGTCCACGCCCTCGGTGAGCCCGGAGTCGCTGCGGACCACGGCGCCGGGACCGGCCGAGGCGGGCTCCGACAGGGCCAGGACCCGCCCGCCCGAGGGCAGGAAGCCGCGTGCGGGGTCCTCCGCGCAGACGCGGGCCTCGACGGCGTGCCCGTCCAGCCGGACGTCCTCCTGCGCCAGCGGCAGCGGCTGTCCCGCGGCCACCCGCAGCTGGAGCTCGACCAGGTCCAGCCCGGTCACGAGCTCCGTCACCGGGTGCTCGACCTGGAGGCGGGTGTTCATCTCCATGAAGTAGTACGAGGAGGGGTCGCTGCCGGGGACGATGAACTCCACCGTGCCCGCGCCGACGTACCCGCAGGAGCGGGCCGCCGAGACGGCCGCCTCGCCCATCGCGGCCCGGACCTCCGGGGTGAGGAGGACCGAGGGGGCCTCCTCGACCACCTTCTGGTGGCGGCGCTGGAGCGAGCACTCGCGCTCGCCCAGGTGGACCACGTTCCCGTGCGCGTCGGCCAGGACCTGGATCTCGATGTGCCGGGGGCGGTCGATCCACCGCTCGACGAGCAGGGTGTCGTCGCCGAAGGAGGAGCGGGCCTCGCGGCGGGCCGAGGCGATCTCGTCCGCGAGCACGGCCGCGTCGCGTACCAGCCGCATCCCCTTGCCGCCGCCGCCCGCCGAGGGCTTGAGCAGCACCGGCATCCCGATCGCGGCGGCCGCCTCCGTCAGCTCGGCGTCGCTCAGGCCGCTGCCGGAGGAGCCGGGCACCACCGGCACCCCGGCGGCCTTCACGGTCTCCTTGGCGCGGATCTTGTCGCCCATCATGTCGATGGCCGCGGCGGGCGGGCCGATGAAGGCCAGCCCGGCCTCCGCGCAGGCCGCGGCGAAGGCGGCGTTCTCCGCGAGGAAGCCGTAGCCGGGGTGGACGGCCTCGGCGCCCGTGCGGCGGGCCGCCTCCAGCAGCTTCGGCACGGACAGGTAGCTCTCGGCCGCGGCGGCCGGGCCGATCCGGACGGCCGTGTCGGCCTCGCGCACGTGCCGGGCGTCGGCGTCCGCGTCGCTGAACACGGCCACCGAGCGCACGCCCAGCGCCCGCAGGGTGCGGATGACGCGGACGGCGATCTCTCCGCGGTTGGCGACCAGAACAGAGTTGAACATCGTCCTCACATCCGGAAGATGCCGAAGCCGGGCTCACCCAGCGGGGCATTGGCGCAGGCGGTCAGGGCGAGCCCCAGCACCTGCCGGGTCTCCATCGGGTCGATCACGCCGTCGTCCCACAGCCGGGCCGTGGCGTAGTAGGCGCTGCCCTGGGTGTCGTACTGGGAGCGCACGGGGGCCTTGAAGGTCTCCTCCTCGTCCTGGGACCAGTACTCCCCGCGGGCCTCCATCTGGTCGCGCTTGACCGTGGCGAGGACCGAGGCGGCCTGCTCCCCGCCCATCACGGAGATCTTGGCGTTGGGCCACATCCACAGGAAGCGGGGCGAGTAGGCCCGGCCGCACATGGAGTAGTTGCCCGCGCCGTACGAACCGCCCACGACCACCGTGAGCTTGGGAACCCGGGTGCAGGCCACGGCCGTGACCATCTTCGCGCCGTGCTTGGCGATGCCGCCGGCCTCGTAGTCCCGCCCGACCATGAACCCGGAGATGTTCTGGAGGAACAGCAGCGGGATGCCGCGCTGGTCGCACAGCTCGATGAAGTGCGCGCCCTTCTGGGCGGACTCCGAGAAGAGGATGCCGTTGTTGGCGACGATGCCGACCGGGTGCCCGTGGATGCGGGCGAAGCCCGTCACGAGCGTCTGGCCGTACTCCGCCTTGAACTCCTGGAAGCGGCTGCCGTCCGTGATCCGCGCGATGATCTCGCGGGCGTCGTACGGGGTGCGCGAGTCCACGGGCACCGCGCCGTACAGCCCCGCCGGGTCGACCTTGGGCTCCTCGGGCGCCTCCACGGCCCACGGCAGCGCCCCGCGCTCCGGCAGCGTGGCGACGATGTTGCGGACGATCCGCAGCGCGTGCGCGTCGTCCTCCGCGAGGTGGTCGGTGACGCCCGAGGTGCGGGAGTGCACCTCGCCGCCGCCGAGCTCCTCGGCCGTGACCACCTCGCCGGTCGCGGCCTTCACCAGCGGCGGGCCCCCGAGGAAGATCGTGCCCTGGTTGCGGACGATGACGGCCTCGTCGCTCATCGCCGGGACGTACGCGCCGCCCGCGGTGCAGGAGCCGAGCACGGCCGCGATCTGCGGGATCCCGGCCCCGGACATCCGGGCCTGGTTGTAGAAGATCCGGCCGAAGTGCTCGCGGTCGGGGAAGACCTCGTCCTGCAGGGGCAGGAAGGCGCCGCCGGAGTCGACCAGGTAGAGGCACGGCAGGCGGTTCTCCAGGGCGACTTCCTGGGCCCGCAGGTGCTTCTTGACGGTCATGGGGTAGTACGTGCCGCCCTTGACCGTGGCGTCGTTGGCCACGATCACGCATTCGCGGCCGCTGACCCGGCCGATGCCGGCGATCACCCCGGCGGCCGGGGCCGCGCCCCCGTACATCCCGTCGGCCGCCAGCGGGGCCAGCTCCAGGAAGGGGGAGCCCGGGTCGAGGAGCGTGTCCACGCGGTCGCGCGGCAGGAGCTTGCCGCGCGCGGTGTGCCTGGCGCGGGCCTTCTCGCCGCCGCCTTCGCGGGCGGACGCGAGGCGGGCCCGCAGCTCCTGTGAGAGCTCCTGGTGGGCGGCCTCGTTGGTCCGCCAGACCTCGGAGGCCGGGTCGGCGGCGCTCGCGAGCACTGGTGCCTGCTGCATCCCTCGAGCTCCCTTGCTCGATCGTGCGGTTAATGAGCGTTAACGCTACAGCGCCCTAGGTTAACGAGCGCTAACAGCCCTGTCTAGAATGAATTCCCATGAGCACCAGAGCCGCCGCGCCCACCCGCCGCGAGCAGATCCTCAAGGAGGCCGCCCGCCTCTTCGCCGAGCGCGGGTTCCACGGCGTGGGCGTGGACGAGATAGGCGCCGCGGTCGGCATCAGCGGCCCCGGCCTCTACCGGCACTTCGCGGGCAAGGACGCCATGCTGGCCGAACTGCTCGTCGGCATCAGCGAGCGGCTGCTGACCGGGGGCCGCTACCGGGCCGCCGAGGCCGCCGGGGACCCCTCCGCGGTCCTGGCCTCGCTGATCGACGGGCACATCGACTTCGCCCTCGACGACCGGCCGCTGATCACCCTCCACGACCGCGAGCTGGACCGGCTGCGCGACGAGGACCGCAAGCTCGTGCGCCAGCTCCAGCGCCAGTACGTCGAGCTGTGGGTGGACGTCGTACGGCAGCTCCACCCGGCGGTGCCGGAGGCGGAGGCGCGCTCCGCCGTCCACGCCGTCTTCGGCCTGCTGAACTCCACCCCGCACCTCGGCGCCCCGCACGGCTCCGGGCTGCCCGGCCGCGATGCGACCGAGGCGCTGCTGCGGCGGCTCGCCCACGGGGCCTTCGGCGCCCTGTCGGGCTGAGGGCGCGTCGGGCTGAGGGTGCGGGCCGCCGCGGGCGCCGCTTGGGCGGCCGTCCGGCCGGCCCGGCCCGGGTCCGCGCCCGGCCCGTGTCCGACCGGCGGAACGGACCGCCCGCCTCCGCGCGGACGGCGGCACAATGGCCCCCATGCCGACCACGCCGATACCCAGCCGAGCCGCCCTGACCGAGCACCTCGTCCGCACACGCATCGCCGGTGACGTCGCCACCCCCCGGGAGAACAACCTCTCCCACTACCGCAAGCTCGCCAACGGGGACCGCCACTACTGGCTCGGCCTCGAACTGGGCGAGCGGTGGCTCGACGAGCAGGACGTGCTCGCCGTGATGGCGGAGCGCTGCGGGGTCGTCGACGACCCCGAGCACCGCCACGGCCAGGACACCATCGACCCCGAGCTGACCGTCGACGCCCTGGAGCGGATGGCCGCCCGGCTGCGCAAGGCCGCCGTCGACCGGCAGTCCGTCCTGCTGGCCACCGGGCACCCGGGCGGGCTCCTCGACGTGCACCGGGCCACCGCGGCCGCGCTGCGGGCCGCGGGCTGCTCCATCGTGGTGATCCCGCAGGGCCTGACCGCCGACGAGGCGCAGGTCTGGCAGTTCGCCGACGTGGCCGTGCTGGAGCGCGGCGCGACCCTGTGGCACACCCATTCGCCGCAGCCGATGGCGGCGATCCTGGACGGGCTCGCGGCCGAGGGCCGCCCGCAGCCCGACCTGGTGGTCGCCGACCACGGCTGGGCCGGCTGCGCGGGCCAGCGCGGGCTGGACTCCGTCGGGTACGCGGACTCCAACGACCCCGCGCTCTTCCTCGGCGAGTCCGAGGGCATGCTGGAGGTGGTGGTCCCCCTGGACGACCACGTCCGCGACCCCCGCTACTACGACCCGATGGTGGCGTACCTCCTCCACGCGGCGGGCCTGACCCCGGCCTGAGGGGGCGGGCCGCAGGCTGATAGCCCGCCCCCTCAGGCCGTCGGTGCGGGCGATCAGCAGGTCGGGGCGTGAGTCCGCCCCGCGGCCGTGGGCCGGTCAGATGCGGACCCACTCCACGGGCGTCCGGCGCCCGACCGACGCCGCGGAGCAGAGCTTCGGAACGTGGGAGGCGTCGGTCGAGACCACCTTGACGGGCCCTCCGGAGGCCGCGGCCGTGGCCACGACGAGCGCGTCGACGACGTTCTCGTGCCCGTCCAGCCCGGCTTCCTCGAGGAGCCGGGCGGCGGGGTCGGCGATCTCCTCGGACACCGGGACGACGGAGATCTGGGAGCGCAGCCAGCGCAGCCGCAGCCCCGGCCGACCCGAGCGCCGGACCTCGGCGATGCTGACCGCGCTGATCACGGGATGCGCGGCGCTAGCCGCGCGGGACGCGCGGGACGCGTACGACGCCCTCCTGGATGACCGTGATCGCGAGCCGGCCGTCGCGGGTGTAGATGCGGGCCTGGCCCAGGCCGCGGCCGCCGTGGGCGGAGGGGGACTCCTGGTCGTACAGGAGCCACTCGTCGGCGCGGAACGGGCGGTGGAACCACATGGCGTGGTCGAGGGAGGCCCCCACCACGTCGCCGACCGCCCAGCCGCCGCGGCCGTGCGCGAGCAGCACGGAGTCGAGCAGGGTCATGTCGGAGACGTACGTGGCCAGGCAGGTGTGCAGCAGCGGGTCGTCGGCGAGCTTGCCGGCCGTGCGGAACCACACCTGCGAGCGCGGTTCTACGGGGGTGCCGACGGTGCCCCAGGGCGGGGTGGTCGCGTAGCGCAGGTCCACCGCGCCGCGTGCCTCCAGTAAACGCTCCACCGTCCCCGCGTCGCGGAAGACCTCCCGGTACGCCGGCAGGGCCTCGGAGGCCGTCGGCAGGGTGTCCGGGTCGGGGGAGGCGGGCATCGGGGCCTGGTGGTCGAGCCCCTCCTCGTACGTCTGGAAGGACGCCGACAGGTGGAAGACCGGGTGCCCGTGCTGGACGGCGACCACCCGGCGGGTGGTGAAGGAGCGCCCGTCGCGGATCCGGTCCACGGAGTAGACGATGGGGGCGCCCGGGTCGCCGGGCCGCAGGAAGTAGGAGTGCAGCGAGTGCGCGGTCCGGTCGCCGGGCACGGTGCGGCCGGCCGCGACCAGTGCCTGGGCCGCGACCTGGCCGCCGAAGACCCGCGGGACCAGCGACTGGCGGCTGGTCCCGCGGAAGATGTTCTCCTCGATCTGCTCCAGGTCGAGCAGGTCGAGGAGATCGTCGAGTGCCGCGTTCAAGGGGTCTTACAGGCCCATCGACTTGGCGATGATCGACTTCATGATCTCGCTGGTGCCGCCGTAGATGCGGTTGACGCGGTTGTCGGCGTACAGGCGGGCGATCGGGTACTCGTTCATGTAGCCGTAGCCGCCGTGCAGCTGGAGGCAGCGGTCGATGACGCGGTGCGCGACCTCGGTGCAGAAGAGCTTGGCGGAGGCGGCCTCGGCCGGGGTCAGCTCGTGCGCGTCCAGGGCCTCCAGGGCGCGGTCGGCGACGGCCTGGGCCGCGTCCACCTCGGCCTGGCAGGCGGCCAGCTCGAACTTGGTGTTCTGGAAGTGGGCCACCGGCTTGCCGAAGACCGTGCGCTCGGTGACGTACTGCTGGGCGAAGCGGACGGCGGCCGCGGCCTGCGCGTAGGCGCCGAAGGCGATGCCCCAGCGCTCGGAGGCCAGGTTGTGGCCGAGGTAGTAGAAGCCCTTGCCCTCCTCGCCGAGCAGGTCCTCGACGGGGACCTTGACGTCGACGAAGGCCAGCTCGGCGGTGTCGGAGGTCTTCAGGCCGAGCTTGTCGAGCTTGCGGCCGATGGAGTAGCCCTCGGACTTGGTGTCCACGGCGAACAGGGAGATGCCGAAGCGGCGGTCGTCCTCGCTCGGGGCGGAGGTGCGGGCGCAGACGATCACGCGGTCGGCGTGCACGCCGCCGGTGATGAAGGTCTTGGAGCCGTTGAGGACGTAGTGGGTGCCGTCCTCGGAGAGCTTGGCGGTGGTCTTCATGCCCGCGACGTCGGAGCCGGTGCCCGGCTCGGTCATCGCGAGGGCCCACATCTCCTCGCCGGAGACGAACTTCGGCAGGAAGCGCTTCTTCTGCTCGTCGTCGGCGAGCATCTTGATGTACGGCAGGGCGAGCAGCACGTGCACGCCGGAGCCGCCGAAGTTCACGCCCGCGCGGGAGGTCTCCTCGTAGAGGACGGCCTCGAACTTGTGGGTGTCCAGGCCCGCGCCGCCGAACTCCTCGGGCACGTTGATGCCGAAGACGCCCAGCTCGCCGAGCTTGTAGTAGAACTCGCGCGGCGCCTGGCCGGCGGCGAACCAGTCGTCGTAGACGGGGACGACCTCGGCCTCGATGAAGGCGCGGATCGTCTCGCGGAACGCCTCGTGGTCCTCGTTGAATACCGTACGGCGCACAGCCGGCTCCCTTCGTCGCGGCGGTCCGCCGCCCATCTAAGCGCTTGCTCAGATTATTAAGTTACCGGGGAGTCACCGGGACTGTCCAGAGATGTGCGCGGAACGGGTGTACGGGGGCGGGGTGCGGGGGCGGCGCCGGACCCGGGGGCGGCCGGGTGCCGTGCTGGTGCCGGACCGGGGTCCGGGCGGGGCCGGGAGGGTCGAGCCACGGCCTGACCGGAATCCCCCTTCTGGCGGGGCGGGGCGATCGGTTGACTCGGGTAACCGAATGGCATGTCCCCGACAGAATGGAACGCGCATGTTCAGGCGCCTGTCCACCCTCGGTACGGCCCTGGCGGCCGCCCTCGCCCTCACCGCGGGCCCTGCGCACGCGGCCGGCTCCGCCGACCCCGGGCCCCGCACCGCCAAACGGGTCCACAACGCCCTGCAGATCGTCTTCAACGCCGCCACCCCCGACAGCTTCTGCACCATCGGAGCCGTCGGCACCGACGACTACGGGCGCAAGATCGCCATCTCGGCGGGGCACTGCGTCAGCGGACCGGCCCACGCCGACCGCGACCTCCCCGAGAACCTGATCCCCGTCTACCACCGCCAGGACATCGGCTACGGGCCGATCGGCTGGGTCCGCTACTTCAAGGACCCCGAGGGCTCCATGACCGGCCACCTGACCAAGGACTACATGGTCATCGAGCTCGTTCCCGAGGTCACCCTGTCCTCCCAGGGCCCGCACCTGAAGCAGACCGGGGTCCTGGAGGTGCCGGGCGGCACGGCCAGCCCCAACGCCCCCGCCCCCGCGCAGGACCGCGAGCGGCTGCTCGGCGCCGCCTGGTTCAACAACAACGAGCTGGTCGTCTCCGGGCAGCTCGGGGTCTGGTACGGACGCATCACCAACAACTCCCAGGGCGTCTACCAGGCCCACCCGCAGCACAAGGCCGGGGACTCCGGCGGACCGGCGATCTGGCACGTGCCGGGCACGCCGTACCCCTCGCAGGCCAACGGCGGCCAGGCCGCCGGACCCTGGGCCGGGATCACCAAGGCGGTGATCCTCTCGTACCCCATGTACGCCTACACCAGCTCGGCGAACATCCTCGCCGACCTACGGGCCCGGGACGCCGCCGACCCCGCCGACGTCTTCGGCGCGGGCTTCGAGGTGACCGCCAACCCGTGACCCGGGGGCCGGGGCCGGGGCGGACGCCGTGCGCAGGGCGAACCACAGCTCCATCCGGACGTCGGCGTCGTCCAGGTCCCGGCCCAGCAGGGCCGTGCTGCGGGCGATGCGCTGGCGGACGGTGTTGCGGTGCACGCCCAGCGCGGCCGCCGTGCGGTCCCAGCCGCCGTGGTGGGCCAGCCACTCGTACAGGGTCGTGCGCAGGACGGAGTCCAGCGGGCCCAGCACCGCGCGCGCGTGCGCGGCGGCCTGCTCGGCCGGGACCAGGGCGGCCAGCCCGCCGTCGCTGTGCCGCAGCAGCGGGGCCCGCGCGGCCTCGGCCCGGCGCAGCGCCCCCGCGGCCTGGGCGTCCGCGGCGGCCAGCGCGTCCGCCGCGGCCGGTGCGCCGACCCCGAGCCGCCAGCCGGGCCGGGGGCCCGGGTCCCGGTCCGTGAGCAGGCGTACGCAGGTCCCGTCGGAGTCGGCCAGCACCGCCCCGAGCGCCTCGGCGAGCGCGGAGACGGCCTCGGGGGCGGGTCCGCCCGCGGCCGGTCCGCCCGAGGCCGGTCCGGTGGCGGGGGTCCCCGGTGCGCCTGCCGCCGCCGGGCGGCCGGTGCGGGGAGCGGGGCGGGCGTGGACGAGGGTCCACGGGCCCGGGCCCAGGAGGGCCGCGGCCTCCGCCGCGCCCGCGCCGAGCAGCATCCGCAGCAGGGCCGCGCCCGGCCCCGGTTCCGGCGGGCCGGCGGTCGCGGGGCGGCCGGCGGTCAGGAGGGTGAGCAGGACGGCGGCGGTCCCGGCGACGGTGTGGTCGCCGGGGGCCCGGTCCGCCGTGGCGATCCCGAGCACCCTGCGCCCGCCCCCGTCCGCCGGACCCAGCGCGTAGGCGGCCAGGACGCGGTACGGGCCGGGGCCGGCCGGGGCCGGGTCCCGGTCCGGCTGAGCGTGCGGGTGCGGGTGCGGGGCGCCCGGCCGGGGGCCGGGGTCCGGGTGCGGTCCCGGGTTCCGTACGGCGTCCCCGGGCTGCGGGCGGTGCGCGTCCCGGCCCGGGTCGGGGGCGGGCCCCTGGTCCCGGGCGGGGTCCGGGAGCCGACCGGGCTCCCGGTCCCGTACGGCATCCCGGTCGGAAGCCCCGGCTCCGCCCCGTTCCGGTGCCCCGCCGCGGACCGCGCCCGTACCCGCGTCCGTACCCGTACCCGCGTCCGGGCCGTCGGCCGGGGGCAGGTGGTCCGTCGCGGTGGTGAGCGGGCCCTCGGCGACCCGGCGGGCCAGGGCCGCCAGGGCGGCCGCGGTCGGCTCCGGCGGAGTCGGTCCCGCGGTGGCCGCCGGGCCGCCGCCGGGGGCGTACAGGACCGCCGGGCCGCCCAGGATCGCGGACAGCCTACGCAGCACGGCCGGGACGGGATCGGGCCGGGCGGCCGCGGCGGCCAGTGCCTGCTGGGCCTCGGCGACCCGGCGCAGCTCCCGGGTGCGCGCCTCGGACATCAGCCGCCCGACCGCCCGCGCCACCGCCGTGAACGGGGTCCGCTGCGGCACCTCCAGCAGCGGCAGCCCCGCCCGCGCGCAGGCCCGCACCAGTTCCTCGGGGACCCGCTCGTGCACCGGCGCCACACCGAATCCGACCGCCGCCACCCCGGCCGCGGCCAGCCGGGCCGCGTACTGCTCGTAGCTCCCGGCGTCCGGGCCCAGCTCCTGGCCGGCGGTCAGGAGCAGCTCGCCGCCGAGCAGGTACGGCGTGGGGTCGGCCATCTCGGACGCGTGCACGCCGTGCACCCCGGTCCCGCCGCCGTCCGCCCCGCCATCTCCGGCCCCGCTGCCGGCCAGCCGCAGCCCGAGCCCCCGCTCACCCAGCAGCGCCGCCAGCGGCACCGCCCCGCCCCCGCCCCCGACCACGGGCCGCGGGCCACCACCGGCGAACCCGCCGTCCGCCGGGCCGGCGGAGGATGCGGGCGACACAGCGGACGCAGCGGCGTCAGGAAGAGGCGGCATGGATAGTCCGTACATTCAGAGGGGTCCCAGTAGAGGAAACGTACACTTCGCCTGCCCGCGGCGGCGACCTACGCTCGATGCTGGAGACCGGGGTGCGCACCCCTCGCCCCGGCCGCAGAAGAAGAAGGGCACACACGCCGATGACCACCGAGCGCAACGAGCAGCAGACCCCCCGCGGTCCCGTCGACTCCTCCCGCATCCCGCGCTACGCCGGCCCCGCCACCTTCGCCCGGCTGCCCCGCCTGGACGAGGTCGGATCCGCCGACGTCGCCGTCGTCGGCGTGCCCTTCGACTCCGGCGTCTCCTACCGCCCCGGCGCCCGCTTCGGCGGCAACGCCATCCGCGAGGCCTCGCGCCTGCTGCGCCCGTACAACCCGGCCCAGGACGCCTCCCCCTTCGCGCTCGCGCAGGTCGCGGACGCCGGCGACATCGCCGTGAACCCCTTCAACATCAACGAGGCCGTGGAGACGGTCGAGGCCGCCGCCGACGAGCTCCTCGGCGCCGGCTCCCGCCTGATGACCCTCGGCGGCGACCACACGATCGCCCTCCCCCTGCTGCGCTCGGTCGCCAAGAAGCACGGCCCCGTCGCCCTGCTGCACTTCGACGCGCACCTCGACACCTGGGACACCTACTTCGGCGCCGAGTACACGCACGGCACGCCGTTCCGCCGCGCCGTCGAGGAGGGCATCCTCGACACCGAGGCCCTCTCCCACGTCGGCACCCGCGGCCCCCTGTACGGCAAGCAGGACCTCGACGACGACGCCAAGATGGGCTTCGGCATCGTGACCTCCGCCGACGTCTACCGCCGCGGCGCCGACGAGGTCGCCGACCAGCTGCGCCAGCGCATCGGAGACCGCCCGCTGTACATCTCCATCGACATCGACGTGCTCGACCCGGCCCACGCGCCCGGCACCGGCACCCCCGAGGCGGGCGGCATGACCTCCCGCGAGCTGCTGGAGATCATCCGCGGCCTGTCCTCCTGCAACCTCGTCTCCGCCGACGTGGTCGAGGTCGCCCCGGCGTACGATCACGCGGAGATCACCTCCGTCGCGGCCTCCCACACCGCGTACGAGCTGACCACGATCATGAGCCGCCAGATCGCGGCCGCCAAGGGCAAGTAGGGCACAAGGAAGGCGCACAGCGCGTGACGCACGACCACGACCTGGTACTCCGTCCCACCGAGGCGCAGAAGGCCGCGGCCCTCGCGCCGCCGCCCGGCCGCACCGGGGCGGACCTGGTCGTGGAGACCCTCCAGGGGCTGGGGGCCGGTACGGTCTTCGGCCTGCCGGGGCAGCACGCGCTGGGCCTCTTCGACGCCGTACGCCGCCACGGCCTGCGCCTGATCGGGCTGCGGACCGAGAACAGCGCCGGCTTCGCCGCCGACGCCTACGGCCGCATCACGGGCGAGGCGGCGCCCCTGCTGCTGTCCACCGGGCCCGGGGCGCTGACCTCGCTCGCCGCCCTCCAGGAGGCCGCCGCCGCCTCCGCGCCCGTGGTCGCGATCTCCTCCCAGGTGCCCGCCGCGGGCCTCGGCGGCGGCCGCCACGGCTACCTGCACGAGCTGGGCGACCAGGCCGGGACCGTCCGCGGCATCGTGAAGTCCGTGCACCCGGTGCGCACCGCCTCCCAGATCCCCTCGGCCGTCGCCGCGGCCTGGGAGTCCGCGCTGACCGCCCCGCACGGCCCGGTGTGGGTGGAGATCCCCGAGGACGTGCTCCGCGCCGAGACGGTGGTCCCGCAGGTCACCGGCGTGGACGCGAGCCCGCACGAGCTCGCCCCGCGGCCCGAGCTCACCGCCCTCGCCGCGCACTGGCTGGAGAACGCCGCCCGGCCGGTGATCATCGCGGGCGGCGGGGTGGTCCGCGCCGACGCCTCGAAGAAGCTCCGCCAGCTCGCCGAACGGCTCGACGCGCCCGTCGTGACCACCTTCGGCGGCAAGGGCGCCTTCCCCTGGACGCACCCGCTGTCACTCCAGTCCTGGCTGGAGGACCGGTACATGACGGACTTCCTGGAGGACGCCGACGTCCTGCTGGTCGTCGGCTCCGGACTCGGCGAGCTGTCCTCGAACTACCACACCTTCCTGCCCTCCGGCCGGATCGTGCAGATCGACGCCGACCTCGGCAAGCTGGAGTCCAACCACCCCGCCCTCGGCATCCACGCCGACGCCCGGCTCGCCCTCCAGGCCCTGCTGGAGACGGTGGGGGAGCGGACCGACCCGCAGGCGCCCGAGCGGGTCCGCTCGGTCCTGGCCGCGGTCGCGGACCGGATCGCGGGCCAGGGGCTGGAGGCCGAGCAGCAGGTCCTGGCCGCCGTACGGGCCGCCCTGCCCGCGCGCTCGCCCTCCTTCTGGGACATGACGATCCTCGGCTACTGGGCCTGGTCCGCCTTCGACGCCCGGCACCCCAACACCATGCACTCGGCCCAGGGCGCGGGCGGCCTCGGCTACGCCTTCCCCGCCGCCCTCGGCGCCGCCGCGGCCGAGCCCGGCACCCCCGTCCTCGCCGTCTCCGGCGACGGCGGGGCCATGTACTCGATCGCGGAGCTGGCCACCGCCCGCCAGCACGACCTGGACGTCACCTGGCTGATCGTGGACGACGGCGGCTACGGCATCCTCCGCGAGTACATGACCGACGCCTTCGGCGCCGCCACCGGCACCGAGCTCGCCCGGCCCGACTTCGCCGCCCTCGCCGCCTCCTTCGGCGTCCCGGCCGTCACCACCACCCCCGGGGACCTCGCCGCGGACCTGAGGAAGGCCCTGGCGGAGCCCGGCCCCTCGGTGGTCGTGCTGCCCGCGGTCCTGCGGATGTTCGCGCCCACCCACCTCTGACCGCCCCCGCCGACCTGCCCGGGTGGCGGCCGGCGGCGCCCCGTGCGGCGCTGTGTGTGTTGCGGCGGGATGAAATCCGCCGCCGTGCGCGTTCCCGCTTCCGGCAGACAAGCAGGACGAACGGGGAGGCCCACGTGGCGGCGGCCAAGACAGCCGGAGACCGGAAAGAGAACGGCTGGGCCAGGAGACTGGCCCGGTACACCTGGCGGTACCGGCTCAACGTGCTGCTCGCGCTCGGGTCCTCCCTGGGCGGCATGGCGGTCATGGCACTGGTGCCCCTGGTCACCAGGGTGATCATCGACGACGTCATCGGGGACCGCACCCGCCCCATGGGCCCCTGGGCCGCCCTGCTGATCGGCGCCGCGGTCCTCGTGTACGTCATGACGTACATCCGCCGCTACTACGGCGGCCGCCTCGCCCTCGACGTCCAGCACGACCTGCGCACGGACATGTACGCGACGATCGCCCGGCTCGACGGCCGCCGCCAGGACGAACTGTCCACCGGCCAGGTCGTCGGCCGCGCCACCAGCGACCTCCAGCTGATCCAGGGCCTCCTCTTCATGCTCCCGATGACCATCGGGAACTTCCTGCTGTTCGGCATATCGCTGGCCGTCATGCTCTGGCTCTCGCCGATGCTGACCCTGGTCGCCCTGGCCATGGCCCCCGCCCTCTGGTTCCTCGCCAAGCGGAGCCGCCTCAAGCTCTTCCCCGCCACCTGGTGGGCCCAGGGCCAGGCCGCCGCCGTCGCCGGAGTGGTCGACGGGGCCGTCACGGGCGTCCGCGTGGTCAAGGGCTTCGGCCAGGAGCAGCAGGAGACCGGCAAGCTCCGCGAGGCCGGGCGCCGGCTCTTCGCCGGACGGCTGCGCACCATCCGCCTGAACTCCCGCTACACCCCGGCCCTCCAGGCCGTCCCCGCCCTCGCGCAGGTCGCCATGCTCGCCCTCGGCGGCTGGATGGCCACCCGCGGGCAGGTCACCCTCGGCACCTTCGTCGCCTTCTCCACCTACCTCGCCCAGCTCGTCGGCCCCGTCCGGATGCTGGCCATGGTCCTCACCGTCGGCCAGCAGGCCCGCGCCGGCGTCGAGCGGGTCATGGAGCTCATCGACACCGAGCCCACCCTCGCCGACGGCACGGTGGAGCTGCCCGCCGACGCCCCCGCGACCGTCGAGTTCGACGCGGTCTCCTTCGGCTACGACCCGCAGAGGCCCGTCCTCGACGGCCTCTCCCTGGCCGTCGCCCCCGGCGAGACCCTCGCCGTCGTCGGCGCCTCCGGCAGCGGCAAGTCCACCCTCTCGCTGCTCCTGCCGCGGTTCTACGACGCCACCGCCGGCACCGTCCGGGTCGGCGGCCACGACGTCCGCGAGCTCACCCAGGACTCCCTGCGCGCCGCCATCGGCCTGGTCCCCGAGGACAGCTTCCTCTTCTCCGACACCATCCGCGCCAACATCGCGTACGGGTACCCCGGGGCCACCGACGAGGAGGTGCGCACGGCCGCCCGCGCCGCCCAGGCCGACCGCTTCATCGAAGCCCTCCCCGCCGGGTACGCCACCAAGGTCGGCGAACAGGGCCTGACCCTCTCCGGCGGCCAGCGCCAGCGCATCGCCCTGGCCCGCGCCATCCTCACCGACCCGCGCCTGCTGCTCCTCGACGACGCCACCTCCGCGGTCGACGCCCGCGTCGAGCACGAGATCCACGAGGCCCTGCGGTCCGTCATGGCCGGCCGGACCACCCTCCTCATCGCCCACCGCCGCTCCACCCTGGCCCTGGCCGACCGGATCGCCGTACTCGACGGGGGGCGGCTCGCCGACCTCGGCACCCACGAGGAGCTGGAGCGCCGCTCCCCGCTCTACCGGCGCCTGCTGACCGACCCCGACGTGCTCGCCGCCGGATCCCCGGGCCGCTCCGGGACCGGAGCCGAACTCCTCGCGGGGCTGGACCGCGACCTCGCCCGCGATCTGGAGCGCGACCTCGAAGAGCTGGAGATCGAGGCCGAGATCGACGCCGAGCCGGTCAACGCCAAGCGGCGGGTCGCGGACGGGGTCACCCCCGAGCTGTGGCGCCGCGAGGCCCGCGGGGGCTCCGGCCCGGCGGCCCCCGCGGCCGCGGGCGGCGCCCCCGCCGCGGGACCGCGCTCCACGGCCGGGGCGGTGGCCGGGATGCCCGCCACCCCCGAGCTGCTGGCCCAGGTCGCCGCCCTGCCCCCGGCCCTCGACACCCCCGCGGTCGACGAGGACCGGGCCGCGGCCGCCGAGGACGGCTACAACCTCCGCCGCCTGCTGCGCGGCTTCTGGGCCCCGCTGGCCGTCAGCCTCCTGCTGGTCGCCGCGGACGCGGGCGCGGGCCTGCTGCTGCCCGTACTGATCCGGCACGGCATCGACGAGGGCGTCGAGCAGCTGGCCCTCGGGGCGGTCTGGGCCGCCTCGGCACTGGCCCTGCTGGTGGTCCTCGGCCAGTGGGCCGCGCAGTTCGCCGAGACCCGGATGACCGGGCGGACCGGCGAGCGGGTGCTGTACGCGCTGCGGGTCAAGATCTTCGCGCAGCTCCAGCGGCTCGGGCTCGACTACTACGAGCGCGAGCTGACCGGCCGGATCATGACCCGGATGACCACGGACGTGGACGCGCTCAGCACCTTCCTCCAGACCGGGCTGGTCACCGCGGTCGTCTCCGTCTTCACCTTCTTCGGCATCCTCGCCGCCCTGCTCGTCATCGACGTGCAGCTCGCGCTGATCGTCTTCGCCACCCTGCCGGTCCTGGTGGTCGGCACGGTCTACTTCCGCCGCAAGTCGGTGCAGGCCTACGAGCTGGCCCGCGACCGGGTCTCGCTGGTCAACGCCGACCTCCAGGAGTCCGTGGCCGGGCTGCGGATCGTGCAGGCCTTCCGCCGCGAGCGGGCCGGGGCCGCGCGCTTCGCCGAGCGCAGCGACTCCTACCGCGAGGCCCGGGTGCGCGGGCAGTGGCTGATCTCCGTCTACTTCCCCTTCGTCCAGCTGCTCGCCTCCGGGGCGGCCGCGGCCGTGCTGGTCGTGGGCGCCGGGCGGGTCGAGGCCGGGACCCTCACCACGGGCGCGCTGGTCGCCTACCTGCTCTACATCGACCTGTTCTTCGCCCCCGTCCAGCAGCTCTCCCAGGTCTTCGACGGCTACCAGCAGGCCACGGTCTCCCTGGGCCGCATTCAGGAGCTGCTGCGCGAGCCGACCACCACCCCCGCGGCCGAGCGGCCCCGCGAGGTGCCCGCCCTGCGCGGGGAGATCGCCTTCGAGGACGTGCACTTCCGCTACGGGACCGCCGAGGAGCGGGGCGAGAAGGGCGACGCCCTCGCCGGGATCGACCTGCACATCCCGGCCGGGCAGACCGTCGCCTTCGTCGGCGAGACCGGCGCCGGCAAGTCCACCCTCGTCAAGCTGGTCGCCCGCTTCTACGACCCCACCTCCGGCCGGGTCACCGTGGACGGCGCCGACCTGCGCACCCTGGACCTGACCGGCTACCGGCACCGGCTCGGGGTGGTCCCGCAGGAGTCGTACCTTTTCCCGGGCACGGTCCGCGACGCCATCGCGTACGGCCGGCCGGACGCGAGCGACGCCGAGGTGGAGGCCGCGGCCCGCGCGGTCGGCGCCCACGCGATGATCGCGACCCTGGAGGACGGCTACCTGCACACCGTCGCCGAGCGCGGCCGCAACCTCTCCGCGGGGCAGCGGCAGCTGATCGCCCTGGCCCGCGCGGAGCTGGTGGACCCGGACGTCCTGCTGCTCGACGAGGCCACGGCCGCCCTCGACCTGGCCACCGAGGCCCTGGTCAACCGGGCCACCGACCGGCTGGCCGGCAAGCGCACCACCCTCGTGGTCGCCCACCGGCTGACCACGGCGGCCCGCGCCGACCGGGTCGTGGTCATGGACCGCGGCCGGGTCGCCGAGGACGGTACGCACGCGGAGCTCCTGGCCCGCGGCGGGCGGTACGCGGAGCTGTGGCGGGCCTTCGCCGGCGAGGACGAACCGGCCACGGCGGCCTGATCGCGCTCCCCGCGGGGGTCCGGTGCAACCATGCCGGGCCCCCGTACGTCGTAGAGGGGTACACATGGCGGAGGGGAACAAGGGTGTTCGACGCGTGGGGCAGGGCGGGCGGCAGCGGCGGGACGGCGGACGCGGGCGGGCGGCGGCCGGCGGAGGGCCGCGGGGAGCCGGCGGGGCGCCGCCGGGCGGCCCGGCTGCTCGGGGTGTTCGCGCTGGGGCTGGCGCTGGGGATCGGCGCCCTGCCGGCCGTGCCCGCGCAGGCGGCCTCGGGCTGCCCGGGGCGGCACATGCGGACGCTGCCGTTCAGCACGGGCGAGGTCCGCGTGTACAAGACCCGTACCCACGCCTGCGCGGTCACGCTGCCCAAGCGGACGGGCGTCCGGCAGAAGATGAGCGTCAGCATCCAGCCGCGCGGCGGGGTGCCGGTGCGCGACAGCGGCCGGTTCACGCGGCTCGCCGGACCCGTGAGCGTGTACGCATTGAGCCGTTGTGTGTACGTTCGCGGCCAGGTCGGATCGGGTTCTGTCGATTCCGGATGGATCCTGTGCTGAATCCGATCGCGCGCTGAACAGGTCCTGATCTTGCGCTGATCGGGTCCTCATCCGGGACACGAGTGGCGCGAGGGCTCAACCAGGTCTGTTCAGGGGCGTGTTGACCCCGCTAGGTTTCACGGCGTTCCGCTGTGATTCCCAGGGGAGGGCGAATGCGCAAGGCGCTCAGATGGCTGCTGTCGCTCGTGGTGCTCATCGGCACCGTGGGCGTGGCCGGTTCGACGGCCGGGGCGGCCACCGCCGCCGGGTCCGAGACCGGCACGGACATCAAGGACCGGATCCTTTCGGTTCCGGGTATGAGCCTGATCGAGGAGAAGCCGTACCCCGGCTACCGCTTCTTCGTACTGAACTACACCCAGCCGGTCGACCACCGGAAGCCGACGGGTGCCACCTTCCAGCAGCGGCTGACCCTGCTGCACAAGGACACCACCCGGCCGACGGTCTTCTTCACCTCCGGATACCACGTCAACACCAGCCCGCGGCGCAGCGAGCCGACGACCATCGTCGACGGCAACCAGGTGTCGCTGGAGTACCGCTTCTTCACGCCCTCGCGCCCGCAGCCGGCCGACTGGTCCAAGCTGGACATCTGGCAGGCCGCCACCGACCAGCACCGCCTGTTCGCCCAGCTGAAGAAGATCTACGACAAGAAGTGGATCTCCACGGGCGGCAGCAAGGGCGGCATGACCGCCACCTACTACGAGCGCTTCTACCCGCGCGACATGGACGGCGTCGTCGCGTACGTCGCGCCCAACGACGTGGTGAACAAGGAGGACTCGGCCTACGACCGGTTCTTCGCGAAGGTCGGCACCAAGCAGTGCCGCGACCGCCTGAACGCCGTGCAGCGCGAGGCCCTGGTGCGCCGGACGGCCCTCCAGGCCAAGTACACGGCGTACGCGGCCGAGAACGGCTACACCTTCACCACCGTCGGCACCATGGACAAGGCCTACGAGGCCGTCGTCCTCGACTACGTGTGGGCCTTCTGGCAGTACAGCCTGCTGTCCGACTGCGGCACCGTCCCGGACGCGAAGACCGCGACCGACCAGGAGATCTGGGACAGCATCGACGCCATCTCCGGCTTCTCCTTCTACACCGACCAGGGCCTGGAGCCGTACACCCCGTACTACTACCAGGCGGGCACCCAGCTGGGCTCCCCGGACATCAAGCTCCCGCACCTCAAGGGCCTGACCCGGTACGGCTACCAGGGGCCGCGCAACTTCGTCCCGGCCGCCATCCCCATGAAGTTCGAGCCGCAGGCCATGCGCGACGTGGACCTGTGGGTGCGCAACAACGCCCGCCACATGCTCTTCGTGTACGGGCAGAACGACCCGTGGGGCGCCGAGCCCTTCCACCTGGGCTACGGCTCGCGCGACAGCTACGTGATGACCGCCCCGGGCGCCAACCACGGGGCCCGCGTGTCCCAGCTCCCCGCCGAGCAGCAGACCCTGGCCACGGCCAAGATCCTGCAGTGGGCCGGGGTGGCCCCGGCCGCCGTCCTGAAGGGCGAGGCCAAGGCCAGCCCGCTGGCCAAGGCGGACCTGAAGCTCGACCGCCGCGACCTGGAGCGCGAGCCGCAGCTGCGGCCGTGACCCGCGCGAGGTGAGGCGGCGGCCCCCGGACCCCCGGAAGCGGAGGGTTCCGGGGGCCGCCGCCTACCCGCCTCCCGCCTGCTGCTTCCCGTCTGGGCGGCTACCCGCGCAGCCCGTGCCCCAGCGGATAGCGCCCCGGGACCGGCACCGGCAGCCGGCCCGCCGGGGCCGTGCGCCCCGCCAGCACCCGCGCCGCCGCCCGCAGTTCCACGTCCGTCCAGGCGTACGTGGCCAGGGCCGCCGAGACCTCGGGCAGCCGGGCCGGGTCGTACGGGTTGCGGACCGCCAGGGTCACCACCGGGACCCCGGTCGCCACGAGCGCCCGTACCAGCGCGTGCTGCGGGCCCCCGGACTCCGGGACGTTGTACGTCAGCACGAGGACCGCGTCCCGCCCGCGGGACGCCGCCACCGCCCGCGCCACCGCTGCCCCGTCCGGGGACAGGCCGGTGGGCAGGGCCTCGGCGGTGAAGCCGAGCGCGGCCAGCTCCCGGGCGAGCACGGCCGGAGGCGGTCCGGTGGTCCCGCTCGGGGAGGCCGGATCGGCGCCCGTGACCAGCAGCCGCGGCCGGGTCCGCGGGGACAGCGGGAGCAGGCCGCCCGGATCGGCCAGCAGGGTGGTGCCGCCCGCGGCCGCCGCGTCGGCCGCCGCCAGGTGGGCCGGGGCGCCGACCGTGGCCGCCACCCGCTCCGCCGAGGTGAACGGCGAGGCGAAAAGCCCCCGCCGCGCCTTGAGCGCGAGGATGCGCAGCACCGACTCCTCCACCCGCTCCCAGGACAGCTCGCCCGAGCGCACCGCCGCGAGCACCGAGCGCACCGCGAGCCGCAGGTCGGGCGGGTTCAGCAGCTGGTCGCAGCCGGCCTTCAGGGCCAGTACGGGCACCCGGTCGTCCCCGTACCGCTGCCGTACGCCCGCCATGTCGAGGGCGTCGGTGACCACCACCCCGCGGAAGCCGAGGCGGCCGCGCAGCAGCCCGGTGACGATCGGCCCGGACAGGGTGGCCGGGTCCCCGGAGGGGTCGAGGGCGGGGAAGACGATGTGCGCGGTCATCACCGCGTCCGCCCCGGCCGCCACGGCGGCCCGGAACGGCGGCTCGTCCAGCTCCTCCCACTGCGCCCGCGTGTGCCGCATGACGGGCAGGCCCAGGTGGCTGTCGGTCTCGGTGTCCCCGTGCCCGGGGAAGTGCTTGGCGGTGGCGCTTACCCCGGCCGACTGGTAGCCCCGCACCTGCGCCGCGACCAGCCGGGCCACCGCCCGCGGGTCCGCGCCGAAGGACCGTACGCCGATCACGGGATTGGCCGGGTTGACGTTCACGTCGGCGACCGGGGCGTAGTCCTGGCGGATGCCCAGCGCGGCCAGTTCGGCCCCGGCGACGGCGGCGGCGCGCCCGGCCAGCGGCGGCGAACCGGCCGCCCCGAGGGCCATCGCCCCCGGGAAGAGGGCCGCGGGCCGGCCGATCCGGGTGACGATCCCGTGCTCCTGGTCCACCGACAGCAGCAGGGGGATCCGGGAGGGACCGGCCAGCGCGGCCCGCTGGAGACCGTCGGACAGCTCCGCGATCTGCTGCGGGTCGCGGGTGTTGCCGGCCCAGGAGAAGTAGACGATCCCGCCGACGTGGAGCTCCGAGACCAGCTCGGCGGCGGTGGACACCCCGAAGGCGGCCCGGTTGGCCTCGGCGTCGGCCGGGTCGGGATCGGTCGCGGAGTGCCCGTACGCGCGCGTGACGAACAGCTGCCCCACCTTCTCGGCCGGGGTCATCCCCGCGACCAGCCGCCGGAGCCAGGCGGGCGGCGCCCCCGGCCGCTGCGTCTCGGAGGGAAGGGCGGCGGCGGACCCGGGCCCCGCGACGGCTGCCAGGGCGGCCGCGGCGAGCAGGGCGCGGCGGGAGGCGTGGTACGGCATCCGCGCACGCTACTGCCGCGCCCGCCCCGGGCCCCGGGGGACACCCTCGCGGTCCCCCGGAGGAGCTACGCCAGGCCGCAGAGGCGGACCGTCAGGTGGTACAGGCGGGTGGTCTGGGCCGCGTTCTGGTTGTCGTCGCTGGCCAGCAGGACGCGCAGGGCGCCCGTGGGGGTGCGCCCGGTGACCGCCATCGACTCGATGTTGTCCAGCAGCGGGTTCGGCTGGGTCTGCTTGGCCGTGGCGCCCATCGAGGGGCAGTCGGCCAGGTCCGCGAGCAGGGTCTTGCGGACGGCGGAACCGGCCTGCGCCGCGTCGAGCACCGGTACCGCGCTGACGTCGGCGGCCCCGGCCAGGTCGGCCAGGTACAGGCGGACGGTGTTGCCGACCCCGGACTTCCAGCCGCGCTCCAGGACCAGCAGCCGGCCGTCCGGAACGGCCGTCACCTCGCTGATGCCGAGGCCGGCGTCGGCACGGTAGCCGTGCTGGGCGGCGGTCCGGAACTCGCCCGTCTGCCAGGACTTCCGCCAGGTCTGGAGCCGCAGGAAGCCGGCCTCGTCACCGGTGAGCGCCCCCTCCATCGCGGCGACCAGGGTGCGGCCGCCGGACAGCAGGGTCAGGCCCTCGAAGGTCTGGTTCACCACGGCCCGCCCCTGGGGGGCCGGGCGCAGGGACTCGGGCACGGGCAGGCTGCCGGTCAGGCGGCCCGCGCGGTCGTAGCGCCGTACCGAGGGCTCGGTCTCGGAGGACACCAGCCGGGACCCGTCGCGCTCCACGGCCAGGCCTTCGGCGTCGAGGTCCGCGCCGTTCTCGTCGGCGAGCCGCACCACGCCCGTGGGCCGCAGGGTGTCCCGGTCGAGCGAGAACAGCTGGGAGCGGTCCGAGACGGCCAGGACCGGGCCGCCGCCGGCGTCCACCGCGAGACCGGAGAAGTTGCCCACGAACTGGTCCTGGAACGTGGTCTTGTCGAGGGCGTCGGAGAAGGACTCGGCGCGGACGGCGGCGGAGCAGGGGCCGCCCGGGGCGGTGTCCGCCGCCGCCGGAGCCGTCAGGGCGCTGGCGAAGACGGCCAGGGTGCCGACGGCGGTGCCTATGGTGCGGATGCGCATGGAGAGCCCCTCTGAGATGGTCCGAGCTGTGAAGACGGGCGCCGGGAAGCCGGTGCCGCCGGTGACCCTAGGCCGGAGGGCGGTGCCCGGCCACGGGTCCGCGGGGAGCCGGTGACCCGTCTGTGCCGGTTCGCCCGCCGGTTCGCCCGGTAGGTCCCCCTTGCCGCCCGGAATCCTTGAGCGGGCGTCAGGCGGGCCCGGAGCGGAGCCCGGTGGTCCGGGGGGACCGTCAGGCGCTGGGCGGCCGCAGGTCCGGCGGCGGCCAGTGGGCGCGCAGGGTGCGGACCGTCTCCGAGATGGCGGGGCGGCGGGCGGCCCCCGTCCGCCACAGGGCGTACAGGCGGCGGACGGGCGCGGGTTCCAGGGGTACGGGGACCACGCCGGGCGGCAGGGTCCAGGTGCCCAGCCGCGGGACCACGGCCACGCCCAGACCGGCGGCCACCACGGCGAGCACGGTGTGGTTCTCCTCGGCCACGTGGGCGATGTCCGGCTCGTGGCCCCCGGAGCGCAGGGTGCGCATGAGCCAGTCGTGGCAGACGTGGTTCGGGGGCTGGCAGATCCAGCGCTGGCCGCCCAGTTCGGAGAGGTGCACCGGCCCGCCACGCCCGTGCGCGCGCACCGCGAAGGGGTGGTCCGCCGGCACGAACAGGTCGCACCGCTCCTCACCGATCTGCTCCTGCCCCACCCCCTCGGGCGCGGGCAGCGGCGCGATGTCCCAGTCGTGCGCCACGGCCAGGTCGGTCACCCCGCGGGCCACCAGGTCCACCGACAGGTGCGGGTCGACCTCCGTCATCCGTACGTCCAGGGCGGGGTGACGGCGCGCCAGGTCGGCGAGCACCTGCGGCAGCAGCCCCCGGGCGGCCGAAGCGAAGGCCGCCACGGTCAGCCGCCCGCTGGGCCGCCCCCGCCGCTCCTCCAGCGCCGTCTCGGCCTTCTCGACGATCGCGAGGAGCTCCTGCGCCGTGTCCGCCAGGTGCCTGGCCTCCTCGGTGAGCGCGATCCCGCGGCCGCGCCGCTCCAGCAGGGTGGTGCGGGTCTCCCGCTCCAGTTTCGCGATCTGCTGGGAGACGGCGGAGGGCGTGTAGCCGAGGGCGGCCGCGGCGCCCGCGACCGAGCCGTGGACGGAGACGGCGTGGAGGGCGCGCAGCCGGGCGAGGTCGAGCATGGGGCAATCGTAAGCACTGCTACATCCGACCCGGTAGAACTAGGCGCTGGTGCTTCACGGTCGGGGCGCAGATGCTCGCTTCATGCGTCCCGTACACCTTGCACTCGCCGTACTCGTCGCCGCCGTCTGGGGCGTCAACTTCACCGTCATCGAGATCGGGCTGGACCAGTTCCCGCCGCTGCTCCTCAACGCGCTGCGCTTCCTCGGCGCGGCCCTGCCCGCGGTCTTCCTGGTGGGCCGGCCGAAGGTCGCGTGGAAGTGGGTGCTGGGGGTCGGACTGGCCCTGGGCGTGGCCAAGTTCGGGCTGCTGTTCTCGGGGATGGCCGCCGGGATGCCGGCCGGGCTGTCCTCGCTGGTGCTCCAGGTCCAGGCCGTCTTCACCGCGGTGTTCGCGGCGGTGGCGCTGGGGGAGCGGCCGGGCCGGGTGCGGGCGGCGGGGATGGCGGTGGCCCTCGCGGGCATCGCGGTGGCGGCCGTGGACCAGGGGGCCTCCGGCCCGGTCGCCGGCTTCGTGCTCGTGGTCGCGGCGGCCGCCTGCTGGGGGGTGTCGAACGTGCTCACCCGCCGGGCGGCCCCCGCCGACGCGCTGAACTTCATGGTCTGGGTGTCCACGGTCCCCGTCCTGCCGATGCTCCTGCTCTCCCTGCTGCTGGAGGGCCCGGAGCGGGACCTGCGCGCCCTGCGCTCGCTGGACTGGGCGGGGGCGGGCGTCCTGGTGTACGTGGCGTGGGTGTCGACGGTGTTCGGCTTCGGGGTGTGGGGGTACCTGCTGCGCCGCTACCCCGCCTCCTCGGTGGCGCCGTTCACCCTGCTCGTACCGGTCTTCGGGATGTCCTCGGCGGCCCTGGTCCTGGGGGAGGGGATGAGCGGGCTGCGCTGGACGGCGGCCGTCCTGCTGGTCGGCGGGGTGGCGCTGACCTCGCTGGGGCCGGTGCGGGAGCGCGCGGCCGGGGCGCGGGCGGCCGCGGACCCGGGGGGCGGCCCGGGTACGGGCGCGGGCGCGGCCGGGGTCAGTGCGGGGAGCCCCCGTGAAGGGGCAGCCGCCAGTCCTGGCCGGTGAGGTCGGCGCCGAAGGAGCGGTGCGGCTTCTCGGACACCAGGGTGAATCCGGCCCGCTCGTACAGGACCCGGGCGGGGGCGAGCACGTCGTTGGTCCACAGCACGAGCTCCCGGTAGCCCGCCCCGCGGGCGAAGTCCACCACCGCGCCGACCAGCAGGGCGCCCACGCCGCGGCCGCGGGCGGCCGGGTCGACGAGCAGCAGGCGCAGCCGGGCCGTTGCGGGCGCCGCGTCGTCCCGTACGCACATCACGCAGCCGACCGGGGCCCCGTCGAGTTCGGCGATCCACACCCGCTCCAGGTGCGGGGCGTGGTCCTCGGCGAAGTCCGCGACGATACGGGCGACCAGGCCCTCGAACTCGGCGTTCCAGCCGTACTCGGCGGCGTACAGGGCGCCGTGGCGCTGGACGATCCAGCCCAGGTCGCCCGGCTCGGGTGCGCGCAGTCTGACCGTGTCGGCGGTGTCCACGCCGGTGAGGATAGCGCGGGGCCCGGGGGCGCGGGGCGGTTGCGCCGCGGGCCCGCCCGGACCCGCGGCGGGGTCTCAGAGGCCCGGTGCGGCCGGGCCGCCCTTCTTCTGCGCGGCCCGCTTGGTGAGCACGGCGAGCAGGACCGGGATCAGGAGTTCGATCACGCGGCTGACGGTGGGGGCGGGGATGCCGGTCTTCTTGGAGACCGCGGCCGCCACCGGCTTTCCGATCTTGGCCAGCACCCCGGCCATGAGGCCGCCGCCCAGCAGGCCGCCGCCGAGCGCGGCCACGCCCTGGAGGGGCGGCTCGGAGACCTCGGCGAAGGCCTCGCGCACCTCGGACGCGTCCCCGTCCTGCGCGGCCGCCTTCTCCTGGAGCCCGCCGCCGAGGGCCGAGGCGGTCGTCTGGACCACGTCGCGGGCCCCGTCGGCGTCGGTGCCGAGGAGCCCGGCGATCTCGGTGAGCCGGTCGTCGCCGAGCTCGGCGAGCACGTCGTTCTCGAAGGAGTCATCACTCATGCCCGAAACGCTACGTCCGTCCCGATACGGCGGCACCTTGGGTAACGAAGAAATAAATCCGGAACCGGAGTGCAACCGTTCCGCCCGTCCGGAAGTCGTACATGGCGTCGGCACTTCCGGGAGGGGACCCGGGGGGGGATCGGGAAGGGCCGGCACGGGGGGAACGGGGGAGGGGAAAACCGAGGGGGTTCCGGCCGCGGAGGCAGGGACCCCCTCGCTGTCCCCGCGGCCGTGTCCGCAAGGGGAGTTGTCCACAGGCCCGGTGGGGTGTCGGCGGGCGGCGGTAACGTCGGGGCATGTCGAATCTGGCGGTGGTGGAGGGGGTACTCGAGCGGATCACGTACGCCAACGAGGAGAACGGCTACACCGTCGCCCGGGTGGACACCGGCCGCGGCGGCGGAGATCTCCTCACGGTGGTCGGATCCCTGCTCGGGGCGCAGCCCGGGGAATCGCTGCGGATGGAGGGCCGCTGGGGCTCCCACCCGCAGTACGGCAAGCAGTTCACCGTGGAGAACTACCGCACGGTCCTGCCCGCCACCATCCAGGGCATACGCAGGTACCTGGGCTCGGGCCTGATCAAGGGCATCGGCCCGCGCATCGCCGACCGCATCGTGGAGCACTTCGGCACGGACACGCTGGACGTCATCGAGCGGGAGCCGAAGCGGCTCGTCGAGGTGCCCGGGCTGGGGCCCAAGCGGACCAGGATGATCGGGGCCGCCTGGGAGGAGCAGAAGGCCATCAAGGAGGTCATGGTCTTCCTCCAGGGCGTCGGGGTCTCCACCTCCATCGCCGTGCGCATCTACAAGAAGTACGGGGACGCCTCCATCTCGGTGGTGCAGAACCAGCCCTACCGGCTCGCCGCCGACGTGTGGGGCATCGGCTTCCTGACCGCCGACCGGATCGCCCAGGCCGTGGGCATCCCCCACGACAGCCCCGAGCGGGTCAAGGCCGGCCTCCAGTACGCCCTGTCGCAGTCCACGGACCAGGGGCACTGCTTCCTGCCCGAGGACCGGCTGATCGCCGACGGGGTCAAGCTCCTCCAGGTGGACACGGGCCTGGTCATCGACTGCCTCGCGGAGCTGGCCGGGCCGGACGAGGGGGTGGTCCGCGAGCAGGTCCCCGACCCGCAGGGCGGTCCGCCGATCACGGCGGTGTACCTGGTCCCCTTCCACCGGGCGGAGCTCTCCCTGACGGGGCAGCTGCGCCGGCTGCTGGGGGCCGCCGAGGACCGGATGCCCGGCTTCCGGGAGGTCGACTGGGACCGCGCCCTCGCCTGGCTGGCGAAGCGCACGGGCGCGGAGCTCGCCCCCGAGCAGCGCGACGCCGTCCGGCTGGCCCTCACCCGCAAGGTCGCCGTGCTCACGGGCGGCCCCGGCTGCGGCAAGTCCTTCACGGTCCGCTCGATCGTCGAGCTGGCCCGGGCCCGCAGGGCCAAGGTGGTCCTCGCCGCGCCCACGGGCCGGGCCGCCAAGCGGCTGGCCGAGCTGACGGGCGCCGAGGCGTCGACGGTCCACCGGCTGCTGGAGCTCAAGCCGGGCGGGGACGCGGCGTACGACCGGGACCGCCCGCTCGACGCCGACCTCGTGGTGGTGGACGAGGCCTCGATGCTCGACCTCCTCCTGGCGAACAAGCTCGTGAAGGCCGTGGCCCCGGGGGCGCACCTGCTGCTCGTCGGGGACGTGGACCAGTTGCCCTCGGTCGGCGCCGGCGAGGTGCTGCGCGACCTGCTGGCGGAGGGCGGCCCCGTGCCCGCCGTACGGCTCACGCGGATCTTCCGCCAGGCCCAGCAGTCCGGCGTGGTGTCCAACGCCCACCGCATCAACACGGGCCTGCCGCCCCTGACGGACGGGCTGCCGGACTTCTTCCTCTTCCCCGAGGAGGACACGGAGGCCGCCGGCCGGCTGGCGGTGGACGTGGCCGCCCGTCGGATTCCGGCCAAGTTCGGGCTCGACCCGCGGCGGGACGTGCAGGTCCTGGCCCCGATGCACCGGGGCCCGGCGGGCGCCGGCCATCTGAACGGACTGCTCCAGCAGGCGGTCACGCCGGCCCGGCCGGACCTGCCGGAGAAGCGGTTCGGCGGCCGGGTCTTCCGCGTGGGCGACAAGGTCACGCAGATCCGCAACAACTACGACAAGGGCGCCAACGGGGTCTTCAACGGCACCGTGGGGGTGGTCACCGCGCTGAGCGTGGACGACCAGCGGCTGACGGTGCGCACGGACGAGGACGAGGAGGTGGTGTACGAGTTCGACGAGCTGGACGAGCTGGCGCACGCCTACGCCGTCACGATCCACCGCTCCCAGGGGAGTGAATATCCCGCGGTCGTGATCCCGGTCACGACGGGGGCCTGGATGATGCTCCAGCGGAACCTGCTCTACACGGCCGTCACCCGGGCAAAGAAACTGGTCGTACTGGTGGGTTCCCGCAGGGCTCTCGGCCAAGCGGTGCGTACCGTTTCCGCAGGCAGGAGGTACACGGCGGTGGCCCCCAGGCTGTCCGGCCGGCTACCGGTGGGAAACATCACCCAAGGATGATCGATCATTGGGGTTTCCTCCGCCGGTCCGGAGGGGGCAGTATGTGCAGGTTGACGGCACTCAGTGCCGCCAAAGGGCCCGATGGCCGACCCCGAGTGCACTCTCCTGCGCCAAATGGGGGAAGGTAGAGGCAGTCAGGGCACCTCGAAGAAGAGGCACTACGTCGGTGAGGGATGACGTGAGCGACAACTCTGTAGTACTCCGGTACGCGGACGGTGAATACACCTACCCGGTGGTCGACAGCACCGTAGGCGACAAGGGCTTCGACATCGCGAAGCTGCGGGCCCAGACCGGTCTGGTCACCCTGGACAGCGGCTACGGGAACACCGCTGCCTACAAATCCGCAATCACCTACCTCGACGGCGAGCAGGGCATCCTGCGCTACCGCGGGTACCCGATCGAGCAGCTCGCCGAGAAGTCGACCTTCATCGAGGTCGCGTACCTGCTCATCAACGGCGAGCTCCCGACCGTCGACCAGCTCGCGTCGTTCCGCAACGAGATCACCCAGCACACGCTCCTGCACGAGGACGTGAAGCGCTTCTACGACGGCTTCCCGCGGGACGCGCACCCGATGGCGATGCTGTCCTCCGTCGTCAGCGCCCTGTCGACCTTCTACCAGGACAGCCACAACCCGTTCGACGACAAGCAGCGCCACATCTCGACGATCCGGCTGCTGGCCAAGCTCCCCACCATCGCCGCGTACGCGTACAAGAAGTCGGTCGGCCACCCGGTGGTCTACCCGCGCAACGACCTCGGCTACGTCGAGAACTTCCTGCGCATGACCTTCTCCGTGCCGGCCCAGGAGTACGAGCTCGACCCGGTCGTCGTCTCGGCCCTCGACAAGCTCCTGATCCTGCACGCGGACCACGAGCAGAACTGCTCGACCTCCACGGTCCGCCTGGTCGGCTCCTCGCAGGCCAACATGTTCGCGTCGATCTCCGCCGGCATCAGCGCCCTGTGGGGCCCGCTGCACGGCGGCGCCAACCAGTCCGTGCTGGAGATGCTCGAGGGCATCCAGCGGGACGGCGGCGACGTCGACGCCTTCATCCGCAAGGTGAAGAACAAGGAGGACGGCGTCCGCCTGATGGGCTTCGGGCACCGCGTCTACAAGAGCTTCGACCCGCGCGCGAAGATCATCAAGGCTGCGGCCCACGACGTCCTCTCCGCCCTGGGCAAGAGCGACGAGCTGCTGGACATCGCGCTCAAGCTCGAAGAGCACGCGCTGGCCGACTCGTACTTCGTCGAGCGCAACCTCTACCCGAACGTGGACTTCTACACCGGCCTGATCTACCGGGCCATGGGCTTCCCGACCGAGATGTTCACCGTGCTCTTCGCGCTCGGCCGGCTCCCCGGCTGGATCGCCCAGTGGCACGAGATGATCAAGGAGCCGGGTTCCCGCATCGGCCGTCCGCGCCAGATCTACACGGGCGAGGTCCTGCGCGACTTCGTCCCGGTCGAGGCCCGCTGACCGCAGGCCGCTCCGGGCCGCTGACCCCGCGTGAGGCGCGGCGGCCCGCACCGGACAAGAGAAAGGCGCCCCGCCGTCGATCCCCCCACGGGTCGACGGACGGGGCGCCTTCCGGTTCCCCGGTACGGATTCCCCCCACGGGATCCGAGCCGGGTGTCGGCGGGGAGCGCAGCGCTCCACGGGTGTTCTGCCGGGACCCGTACGCTTCGGGAGGGCCGCTCAAAGCTCCCCGCGAGGCACGTGCCCCGGCCGGCAGATGCCCGGACGTCCCCCAAGACATCCGTCGAGCGTCCCCCAAGACGTTCGCGGCATCGCCTCATTAGACTCGCCACACCCCCCGATGGTTACGCTCCCCTCACTGTGATCTGTGTCTCTCGTGAAGGAGCCGTGGGGGACGTGCGAAGGCCGCCCCCCTTGAGGAGGCGGCCTTTTGTCGCAGTGTCAGGGCCGGGAGCTCAGCGGAACGACCGCAGCCGCAGGCTGTTGGTCACCACGAACACCGAGGAGAAGGCCATCGCCGCCCCCGCGATCATCGGGTTGAGCAGTCCGGCCGCGGCCAGCGGCAGGGCGGCGACGTTGTAGCCGAAGGCCCAGAACAGGTTGCCCTTGATGGTGGCCAGGGTCCGGCGGGACAGCCGGATCGCGTCCGCCGCCACCCGCAGGTCCCCGCGCATCAGGGTGAGGTCACCGGCCTCGATGGCCGCGTCCGTGCCGGTGCCCATCGCGAGCCCCAGGTCGGCCTGGGCCAGGGCCGCGGCGTCGTTGACCCCGTCGCCGACCATGGCGACCGTACGGCCCTCGGCCTGGAGCCGCCTGACCACGTCCACCTTGTCCTGCGGCAGCACCTCGGCGATGACCTCGCCGATGCCCACCTCGCGGGCCACGGTCTCCGCGACGGCCCGGTTGTCCCCGGTCAGCAGCACCGGGGTGAGCCCCAGGGCGCGCAGCCGGGCCACGGCCTCGGCGCTGGTGTCCTTGACCGCGTCGGCCACCGTCAGCACGCCGCGGGCGGCGCCGTCCCAGGCCACCGCGACCGCCGTGCGGCCCTCCGCCTCGGCCCCGGCCTTGGCCCGGGCCAGTGCGGCGGGCAGTTCGATCGCCCAGTCGGCCAGCAGCTGCTCGCGGCCGACGAGCACGGCGCGGCCGTCCACGACCCCCTGCACGCCGAGCCCGGCGAGGTTCTCGAAGCTCTCGGGGACCGGCAGGGCGCCGGCCCGCTCCACGGCCCCGGCGGCCACCGCACGGGCCACGGGGTGCTCGGAGGCGTGCTCCAGGGAGCCCGCGAGGCGCAGCAGTTCGCGCTCGTCGGTGCCCTCGGCGGTGAAGACCTCGCGCAGGGCCATCTTCCCGGTGGTGACCGTGCCGGTCTTGTCCAGGACGACGGTGTCCACGCGCCGGGTGGACTCCAGTACCTCGGGGCCCTTGATGAGGATGCCGAGCTGGGCGCCGCGGCCGGTGCCCACCATCAGCGCGGTCGGCGTGGCCAGCCCCAGGGCGCAGGGGCAGGCGATGATCAGTACGGCCACGGCGGCGGTGAAGGCGGCGGCGGGGTCGTCGGTGGCCAGCAGCCAGCCCACCCAGGTGGCGAGGGCCAGGACCAGGACCACGGGGACGAAGACCGCGGAGATCCGGTCGGCGAGCCGCTGGACGGCCGCCTTGCCGTTCTGGGCGTCCTCGACGAGGCGGGCCATCCGGGCCAGCTGGGTGTCGGCGCCGATACGGGAGGCCTCGACGACCAGCCGGCCGGAGGTGTTGACGGTGGCTCCGGTGACCGGGTCGCCGGCGGTGACGTCCACGGGTACGGACTCGCCGGTCAGCATCGAGGCGTCGACGGCGGAACTGCCCTCCACGACCGTGCCGTCGGTGGCGATCTTCTCGCCCGGACGCACCAGGAAGCGGTCGCCGACGGTGAGTTGCGCGACGGGGATCCGCACCTCGGCGCCGCCGCGCAGCACGGTCACGTCCTTGGCCTCGAGCTCCAGCAGGGCCTTCAGGGCGGCCCCGGCCTTCCGCTTGGAGCGGGCCTCCAGGTAGCGGCCGAGCAGGATCAGCGTGACGACCCCGGCGGCGACCTCCAGGTAGATGGTGGAGGAGCCGTCGGTGCGCGAGACGGTGAGGTCGAAGCCGTGCCGCATGCCGGGCATCCCGGCGTGTCCGAAGAACAGGGCCCACAGGGACCAGCCGAAGGCGGCGAGGGTGCCGACGGACACGAGGGTGTCCATGGTGGCCGCGCCGTGCCTGGCGTTGGTCCAGGCGGCCCGGTGGAAGGGCGCGCCGCCCCAGACCACCACGGGGGCGGCGAGGGTCAGGGAGAGCCACTGCCAGTTGTCGAACTGGAGCGCCGGGACCATCGCGAGCAGGACGACCGGCGCGGAGAGCAGCGCGGAAACGATCAGGCGGTGGCGGGAGGCCGCGAGCTCCGGGTCGGCGGAGGGCTGCGCCGCGGTGGTCCCCGCGGGCTCTCCGGGGGCCGCGGAGGGGTCCGGGGCGGCCGGGGGCGGCGGCTCGGCGGCCGTGTAGCCGGTCTTCACCACGGTGGCGATCAGGTCCGCGACCTCGGTGCCGTCCGGGTAGGCGACCTTCGCCTTCTCGGTGGCGTAGTTCACCGTGGCGGTGACGCCCTCCATGCGGTTGAGCTTCTTCTCGATGCGGGCCGCGCAGGAGGCGCAGGTCATCCCGCCGATCGTGAGCTCGACCTCGTGGGCCGGGGCCCCGGCGGCCGGTGCCGTCGTCGGTTCTTCGTGCACGGTGCTGCTGCTCATGTCCGAGCTCCAGGGGGAGGGCCGGACCGTACGGGACCAGTATCAGCTGGCCGGCGCGGTCCGGCGGAAAAGCAGGGGGTGGGGCGGTGCGGACGGTCCGCGGTGCCGTGCGGGCGCCGCGCCCGCGCGGGTCAGGCCCCGGCGAGCTCGTACCCGGCCTCGTCGACGGCCGCGCGGACGGCCTCCGGGTCGAGCGGGGCGGTGGAGACCACCGTGACCTCGCCGGTGGCGGCGACGGCCTTCACGGCGGTGACGCCCGGGAGGGCCGAGAGCTCCTGGGTCACGGCGCCCTCGCAGTGGCCGCAGGTCATCCCGGAGACCTGGTACACCGCGGTGACGGTGCCGACCTGGAGCGTGCCCGCGCCGTCCTGGCAGGAGCCGGTGCTGGAGCAGCAGGAGGAGGCCGGCTGCTGGGTTTCGGTCTCGGCGGTCATCTCGTTCTCCTCATTCGGGGCGTACAGGGTGCACGGGGCTTGCGGGGCGTACGGGACGGCTTCGGTGCGCCCTTCCGAGCGTACGAAGTCAGTCGGCGGGAGGCCGCGGGCGGTTCCGTCCGCCTCCCACTGAGGAGAACACTATACCCCTAGGGGGTATTCCACCTAGCGTCTCGCGGGTTCCGTCCGCGCGGGGCGGGGCGGCCGTGTCGGAATGGACAAGACGCCCGTGCCATAAGTAAATGGCACGTATGGCGCATGCGGGGACGCTCATCCTGATCATGGCGATCGCCGTGCTGGCGCCGCTGATCGCATACGGCCTGGGCCGGTGGGTCGCCGTACCCCTGGTCATCTTCGAGATCCTGCTCGGCATCCTGGTCGGCCCCGACGTACTGGGCTGGGCCCGTACGGGTGAAGCCGTCGACGTGCTCTCGGAGCTGGGCCTGGCCATGCTGATCTTCCTCGCGGGGTACGAGATCCAGTTCGACCAGGTGCGGGGCGACACGCTGAGGCGCTCGGTCTGGGCCTGGCTGGCCGCCCTGGCGATCGGGCTCGCGCTCGGCGTGCTGCTGGCCGGCGGCGGCTTCGCCAAGGGCGTCTACATCGGCACCGCGCTGACCAGCACCGCCCTCGGCACGATCCTGCCGGTGCTGCGGGACTCCGGCGGGCTGGGCGGCCGCTTCGGCTCGGTGGTGATGGCGATGGGCGCGGTCGGCGAGTTCGGGCCGATCATCGCCATGGCCCTGCTGCTGAGCGGGCGCAGCCCCGGGGTCTCCACGGTGCTGCTGGCGGCGTTCGCGCTGCTCACGGCCGTGGCCGTGCGGTGGGCGCTGCGCCCCAAGCCGCCCTGGTTCTCGAACGTGATCGCCAAGACCCTGCACAGCAGCGGCCAGTTCGCGGTGCGGCTGGTGGCGCTGCTCCTGATGCTGATGCTGGGCCTGGCGGAGGTGATGGGGCTCGACGTACTGCTCGGGGCCTTCGCCGCCGGCATGGTCACCCGGCTGATCCTCCAGGGGGCCGCCCCGGACAGCAGCGAGGTGATCCTCTCGAAGGTCGAGGCGATCGGCTTCGGTTTCCTGGTGCCGCTGTTCTTCGTGGTCACGGGGATCGAGTTCGACCTCGACGCGCTGCTGTCGGGTGGCCGCGCCCTGGCCCTGCTCCCGCTGTTCCTGGCCCTGTTCCTGCTGGTGCGCGGGCTGCCGATCTGGTTCCTGGCCCCGCGCGACCTGGGCCGGCGCGACCGCGGGGCGCTGGTCCTCTTCGGTTCCACGGCCCTGCCGCTGGTCGTGGCCATCACCACCCTCGGCGTGGACGACGGGGCGCTCGACCCGGGGGAGGCCGCCGCCCTGGTCGGCGCGGGCATGGTCTCCGTACTCGCCTTCCCGCTGCTGGCGCTGAAGTGCCGGGCGGGCCAGGGCGGCAGCATCCGCCCGGCCTCGCGGGCCGGCGGGCAGGAGAGCTGGTGACCACCGGCTGCGGGCCGGGCCCGGGGAGGCCGGAGCCGGTGCCCGGGCGGGTCGGCTGACCCGCCGGGCGGTCCGGGCGCTCACTCCGGGCGCTCACTCCCGCTGGTCATTCCGGGCGGCGGCCCCGGTTGCCGGGGCGCTGGGCCACCCAGGTGCGGATCGTATCGGCGTACCAGTACGGCTTCCCGCCCTCGACGTGGTCGGGGGGCGGCAGCAGCCCGTGCTTGCGGTACGAGCGCACGGTGTCCGGCTGGACCCGGATGTGGGCGGCGATCTCCTTGTACGACCACAGCTTTCGGTCGGTCATCTGCGGCACCTCCTTGTCCACGCCGCACGGGCGGCCGGGAGGCCGTCGGGGGAGCCGGGGCGGGGACGCTGACGATCACTCAGCCTGTGCCCCGAGAACGACGCCCGCCGATCCCGGGGGAGGGGCTGTCGACCGGCTGTGACGGAAGACCCGCGTAATGCGGACATGCGTGACAAGACGTCGACCCCTGTGACACAGGCAGCACATGCGGCACAGGGGTCGGCGGGACGGGATCAGCGGTAGAGCGGGGGCCTCTCCGCCAGCTCGACGGGGGTGCGCACCCCCGTGCGCTGGGCCCGGATCCCGGCCTCGCTCACGGCGGCGGCCGCGTACCCGTCCCAGGCGTCGGGGCCCTCCACCACCCCCCGCCGCACGGAGTCCGCCCAGCGGCGCAGCTGCCGGTCGTACGCATCGGCGAAGCGGACCGTGTAGTCCTGCACGATGGACCCGCCCCAGCGGCCGCCGGACTGCACCACCATGGCCGCCCCGTCACCGATGCGCGCACTGCCGGACTCGCAGACCGCCTCGCACTGCACCTGGTAGCCGAACCCGCAGTTCACGAAGATCTCCACGTCCACGATCACCCCGCCGTCGGTCTCCAGCAGGACGAACTGCGGATCGCGCAGCCCGGCCGGAGCCGTGGAGGCGGAGGCGGGGGAGAGGACCGTCACGGCCGTCACCTCCTGCCCCAGCAGCCAACGCGCCGCATCCACCTCGTGCACCACCGAGTCGTTCACGAGCATCTCGGAGGTGAAGAAGGAGGGGGAGGACGCATTGCGGTGCCGGCAGTGCAGGAAGAGCGGCCGCCCCAGCTCCCCCGCCCCCAGCACCGCCTTGAGCTGCCCGTACTCCGCGTCGTACCGGCGCATGAACCCGACCTGCACCCGCCGCCGGCCCGCGCGCTGCTCGGCTTCCACCACCCGCAGCGCCCCCGCCGCGTCCGGGGTCAGCGGCTTCTCGCACAGCACCGGCAGGTCCCGCGCGAAGCACTGCAGCAGCGCCTCCTCGTGCGCCGCACCGGGGGAGGCGATCAGCACGGCGTCCACCCCCGGAGCTGCCAGCGCAGCCTCCGGGTCGGTGTGCACGGAACAGCCCTCCAGCCCGGCCGCGGCCTCCTTCGCCCGGTCCCCGTCCGGATCCGCCACGGCCGCCACCCGCGCCCCGCTGACCATCCGCTCGATGCGCCGCACGTGGTCGGCGCCCATCCTCCCCGCACCGATCACGGCGATACCCAGCGTGCTGCCCATCTCTTCTCCCCCTCCTCGGGGGCGGCGGAAAGGCCGCCGCCCGTCAGCTCAGGCCACAGGAGCGAAGATAGGCGCGGGTCCGCCGGGCCACGGGCAGGGGGCGCTCGGGCGGGCAGGGGTACATGTCCTGCTCGACGATCGCGAAGAGCTCCCGCCCCAGCCGCTGCGCCGCCTCCAGTACGGGGCCCAGCTCGGGCACCCCCGCCGGCGGCTCGCACATCACGCCGCGGGCCACCGCCGGGCCGAACGGCAGCCCCTCCGCCGCCACCTCGGCCAGGATCCGCGGGTCCACCTGCTTGAGGTGCAGGTAGCCGATGCGCTCCCCGAAGGACTCGATCAGCTCCACGCTGTCGCCCCCGCAGTAGGCGTAGTGGCCGGTGTCCAGGCACAGCGACACCAGGTCGGGATCGGTGGCGTCCAGGAAGCGGGCCACGTTCTCCGGGGTGTCGACGTGGGTGTCCGCGTGCGGGTGCACCGCGATCCGCAGCCCGTACCGGTCCTGCACCTCGCGGCCCAGCCGCCCGGTCTGCTCCGCCAGGTCGCGCCACTGCGCCGCCGTGAGCGTGCGGTCCTCCAGCAGCGCACCCGTCTTGTCGTCCCGCCAGAAGGAGGGGATCACCACCAGGTGGCCCGCGCCCGTGGCCCGGGTCAGCTCCGCGATCCGCGACACGTGCTCCCAGGTCTGCTCCCAGACCGCGGGTCCGTGATGGAGTCCGGTGAACACCGTCCCGGCCGAGACCTTCAGCCCGCGCTTCGCGGTCTCCTCCGCGAGCCGCACGGGATCCGTGGGCAGGTACCCGTACGGGCCGAGCTCGATCCACTCGTACCCGGCCTCGGCCACCTCGTCGAGGAAGCGCTCCCAGCCGGTCTGGAGCGGGTCCTCGGGGAACCACACCCCCCAGGAGTCCGGAGCCGAACCGAGTCGAATGCGGGTCAACGCGGGCGGGGAGGAGGTCATACGGCCACCTTAGGCGGGAAGGAACACGGACATGCGGACAAAGGAATCTCGGCTGAGGGAACGAAGAGCACACAGGGAGCGAAGGGGAGGACGGGCGTGACCGGGGAGGCGTTCGAGGTGGTCACCATGGGGCGGATCGGAGTGGACCTCTACCCGCTCGACACCGGGGTACCGCTCCCGCGCGCGGAAACCTTCGGGAAGTTCCTCGGCGGCTCGCCGGCGAACGTGGCCGTGGCCGCCGCCCGGCTCGGGCGGCGCACCGCCGTGGTCACCCGTACCGGCGCCGACCCCTTCGGCACGTACCTGCGCGAGGAGCTGCGCCGCTTCGGGGTGGACGACCGCTGGGTCGCCGAGGTGCCCGAGTACCCCACCCCCGTCACCTTCTGCGAGATCTTCCCGCCCGACGACTTCCCGCTGTACTTCTACCGCTTCCCCAAGGCCCCCGACCTGGAGATCCGCGCCGGGGACCTGGACCTGGAGGCCCTGCGCGCCGCCCGCGTGTTCTGGATGACCGGCACGGGGCTCAGCGCCGAGCCCAGCCGCAGCGCCACCCTGGCCGCGCTGGAGGCCCGCGGCCGCTCCGCCGTCACCGTCTTCGACCTCGACTGGCGGCCCGTGCTCTGGCAGGACGGCCCCGACGGGGCCGGGGAGCACTACGCCCGTGCCCTGGCGCTCGCGACGGTCGCCGTGGGCAACGCGCAGGAGTGCGAGCTCGCCACCGGCGAGAAGGACCCGCAGGCGGCCGCCGCGGCCCTGCTCGCCGCCGGGGTCGAGCTCGCCGTGGTCAAACTCGGCCCCGAGGGCGTCCTCGCCGTCCACCGCGACGGTACCGCGGCACAGGTGCCGCCCGTCCCCGTCGAGGTGGTCAACGGCCTCGGCGCCGGCGACGCCTTCGGCGGGGCCCTGTGCCACGGCCTGCTCTCCGGCTGGCCCCTGGAGCGCACCCTCCGGTACGCGAACGCCGCCGGGGCCCTCGTCGCCTCCCGCCTCGCCTGCTCCAGCGCCATGCCCCACCCCGCCGAGATCGAGGAGGTGCTCTCGTGCCGGTGACCTCCGAACACGGCCTGGAGCGGACCCGGCTGCGGATCCTGGACCTGGCCCCCGGGGAGACGTACGGCTTCGCCACCGGCGACTGCGAGTGGACCGTGCTGCCCCTCGCCGGATCCTGCACCGTCCGCGCGGCGGGCGATGCCGGGACGCGGACCGCGGAGTTCGCGCTGCACGGCCGCACCGGGGTCTTCGACGCCGCCAGCGACTTCGCGTACCTGCCCCGGGACGCCCGGGCCGCCGTCCACAGCGCCGCCGGCGGGCGCTTCGCCCTCGCCGGCGCCCGCTGCGAGCGCGCCCTGCCCGCCCGGTACGGGCCCGCGGCCGGGGTCCCCGTCGAACTGCGCGGCAGCGGCAGCTGCTCCCGCCAGGTCAACAACTTCGCCGCCGCCGGGGTCTTCGACTGCGACCGCCTGATCGCCGTCGAGGTCCTCACCCCCGGCGGGAACTGGTCCTCGTACCCCCCGCACAAGCACGACGAGCACCACCCCGGCGAGGAGTCCGAGCTGGAGGAGATCTACTACTACGAGATCGCCCCGCACGGGGACACCCCCGGAGTCGGCTACCAGCGGGTGAGCCCCTCGCCGCAGGGGAGGACCGACGTGCTCGCCGAGGTCCGCACCGGCGACGCCGTCCTGATCCCCGACGGCTGGCACGGCCCCTCCATCGCCGCCCCCGGGCACCCCATGTACTACCTCAACGTGATGGCCGGCCCCGGACCCGACCGCGCCTGGCTCATCCGCGACCATCCCGACCACGCCTGGATCCGCAGCACCTGGCCCGGCCAGCCCGTGGACCCGCGCCTGCCCTTCTACCCCGCGGAGGCCCCCCGGTGACCGCCCCCCGCACCCGCAGGCTCACCGTCGCCCAGGCCCTCGTGGCCTTCCTCGCGCGCCAGTACACCGACCGCGACGGCCGCCGCTCCCGCCTGATCGCCGCCACCTGGGGCATCTTCGGCCACGGCAACGTCGCCGGCATCGGCCAGGCCCTCCTGGAGACCGGCCCCGCCGCCATGCCCTTCCTCCAGGGCCGCAACGAGCAGGCCATGGTCCACGCCGCCGTCGGGTACGCCCGCCACCGCGGCCGCCTCTCCGCCCACGCCGTCACCACCTCCATCGGACCGGGCGCCACCAACCTCGTCACCGGCGCCGCGCTCGCCACGGTCAACCGGCTGCCCGTCCTCCTCCTGCCCGGGGACACCTTCGCCACCCGGCCCGCCGACCCGGTCCTCCAGCAGCTGGAGGCCCCCGGTGCCGGCGACCTGTCCGTCAACGACACCCTGCGCCCCGTCTCCCGCTACTTCGACCGGATCACCCGCCCCGAGGCCCTGGTCCCCGCCGCCCTCCAGGCCATGCGGGTGCTCACCGACCCCGTACAGACCGGGGCGGTCACGCTCGCCCTCCCGCAGGACGTCCAGACCCAGGCGTACGACTGGCCCGAGGAGTTCTTCGCCGAGCGGGTCTGGACCGTGCGCCGCGCCCGCCCCGACCGCGCCGAACTGGCAGCGGCCGTCCGGGCCGTCCGCGCGGCCCGGCGGCCCCTGATCATCGCGGGCGGCGGCATCCGGCACAGCGCGGCCGAGGCCTCCCTGCGGGCCCTCGCCGAGGCCACCGGCATCCCCGTGGCCTGTACGCAGGCCGGCAAGGGCGCCCTGCGGTACGACCACCCCGCCGAGGTCGGCGCCGTCGGCCACACCGGCACCGCCCCCGCGAACGACCTCGCGCGCGAAGCCGACCTGGTGATCGCCGCGGGCACCCGGCTGACCGATTTCACCACCGCCTCCGCCACCCTGTTCCAGGACCCCGCAGTCCGCTTCCTCGGGCTCAACGCCGACCCGTACGACGCCCACAAGCTCGCCGCGCTGCCCCTCGTCGCCGACGCCCGCGAGGGCCTCGACGCCCTCCGCGAGGGCCTCGCCGGGTTCCGGGTCCCGGAGCCGTACGAGCAGGCGTACCAGCGGGGGAAGCGGGCCTGGGAGGCCCTGGTCGACCAGGCCTTCGCCGCCCCCGACCCGCAGGCCCGCCCCACCCAGGCCCAGGTGCTCGGCGCCCTCGACGCCCTCGCCGGAGACGAGGACGTGCTCGTCAACGCCGCCGGATCGCTCCCGGGCGACCTCCACCGCCTGTGGCGGGCCCGCTCCCCGCTCCAGTACCACGTCGAATACGGCTACTCCTGCATGGGGTACGAGATCCCCGCCGCCCTCGGCGTGGCCCTCGCCGAGCCCGGCCGCCCGGTCTGGGCCCTGGTCGGCGACGGCTCGTACCTGATGAACCCGACCGAGATCGTCACCGCCGTGCAGGAGCGGATCCCCCTCAAACTGGTGATTCTCGACAACGGCGGCTACGCCTCCATCGGAGGCCTCTCGGAGGCCGTGGGCGCGGAGCGGCTGGGTACGGACTTCCGCTATCCCGCGGCCCCCGGCGGCGCCCCGCCCGTGGACCTGGCGGCCAACGCCGCCTCCCTCGGAATGACCGTCCACCGCGTCCGCACCGTCGGTGACCTGCGAGAAGCCCTGGCCAAAGCCCGGCAGGCGGACCGGCCCACATGTGTCTACGCGGAGACCGAAACGGCCGACACAGTGTCGGGCCCGCCCCCCGCACAGGCGTGGTGGGATGTGCCTGTGGCCGAGACCGCCACCCGCATCCCCGCGGTCAAGGCCCGCGAAGAGTACGACCGGCAAGCCGCAGCGCGACGTCGCCATCTGTGAAGGAGTAGTCATGAAGACCGTCAACCACTGGATCGGTGGAAAGACCGTCGAGGGCGCGTCGGGCAACTACGGCCCGGTCACCGACCCGGCCACGGGCCAGGTCACCACCCGCGTCGCCCTCGCCTCCGCCGAGGAGGTCGACGCCGCGGTGCAGACCGCCCGCGAGGCCTTCCAGACCTGGGGCCAGTCCTCCCTGGCCGCCCGCACCAAGGTCCTCTTCGCCTACCGCGCCCTCCTGGACGCCAACCGCGACGCCATCGCCGAGCTGATCACCGCCGAGCACGGCAAGGTCCACTCCGACGCGCTGGGCGAGGTCGCCCGCGGCCTGGAGATCGTCGAGCTGGCCTGCGGGATCACCACCCAGCTCAAGGGCGAGCTGTCCACGTCCGTCTCCAGCCGCGTGGACGTGGCCGCGATCCGCCAGCCCCTCGGCGTCGTCGCCGGCATCACGCCCTTCAACTTCCCGGCCATGGTGCCGATGTGGATGTTCCCGCTGGCCGTCGCCTGCGGCAACACCTTCATCCTCAAGCCCAGCGAGAAGGACCCCTCGGCCGCCAACAAGCTCGCCGAGCTGGCCACCCGGGCCGGCCTGCCCGACGGCGTGCTGAACGTGCTGCACGGCGACAAGACCGCCGTCGACGCCCTCCTCGCCCACCCGGACGTGGCCGCCGTCTCCTTCGTCGGCTCCACCCCGATCGCCCGGCACATCCACACCACCGCCGCCGCCAACGGCAAGCGCGTCCAGGCCCTCGGCGGCGCGAAGAACCACATGCTGGTCCTGCCCGACGCCGACCTCGACGCCGCCGCCGACGCCGCCGTCTCCGCCGCCTACGGCTCCGCGGGCGAGCGCTGCATGGCCATCTCCGCCGTGGTCGCCGTCGGCTCCATCGGCGACGAGCTCGTCCAGAAGATCCGCGAGCGCGCCGAGAAGATCAAGATCGGCCCCGGCAACGACCCGTCCTCCGAGATGGGCCCGCTGATCACCAAGGTCCACCGCGACAAGGTCGCCTCCTACGTCCACGGCGCCGCCGAGCAGGGCGCGGACGTGGTCCTCGACGGCACCGGCTACACGGTCGAGGGCTTCGAGGAGGGCCACTGGATCGGCCTCTCGCTCCTCGACCACGTCAAGACCGACTCCGACGCCTACCGCGACGAGATCTTCGGCCCGGTCCTGTGCGTGCTGCGCGCCGAGACCTACGAGGAGGGCGTCGCCCTCATCAACGCCTCGCCGTTCGGCAACGGCACCGCGATCTTCACCCGCGACGGCGGCGCCGCCCGCCGCTTCCAGCTGGAGATCCAGGCCGGCATGGTCGGCGTCAACGTGCCGATCCCGGTGCCGGTGGGCTACCACTCCTTCGGCGGCTGGAAGGACTCGCTCTTCGGCGACCACCACATCTACGGCAACGACGGCATCCACTTCTACACCCGCGGCAAGGTCGTCACGACCCGCTGGCCCGACCCCTCCGAGGCCCCGGCCGGAGTCGACCTCGGCTTCCCGCGCAACCACTGACCGGAACCGTTCCGCCGGACAGCGCGCCCCCGCCCCTCACGCGGGGGCGCGCCCCGTTTCAGCCGCCGGGGCCCCGCGGCCGCAGGTCACGGGGCGAGCAGCGGCCACACGTCCCGGTGCGCCGTCCGGCCCCAGACCGCGTCCCCGTGCCCGTACCCCGGCACGACCGCGTACGACACCCGCCGGTTCCCGCCCGCGCGGATCAGCTCCGCGCCCTGCGGCCGGTCCCCGCGCCCCAGCTCGGCGTTGACCCAGACCACCTCGGCCCGGATCCGCTCCCAGGCGATCCGGTACGTGGCCTCGTCCCCGGCCCACACCGCCGCCAGGTCCCGCATCAGGGCCACCGGCACCAGCCCGCTGCCCAGCGCCGAGACCGCCGTGTGCCAGGCGGCCATCGGGGTGTGGTCCAGGGCGTACCGGTCCGCGGCCGGGCCGTCGCCGAACTCGAAGCGGCCGGCGCCGTGCCCGCGCGTGTAGATCCACTGGGCGGGACCGGGCAGCTCGCTGCTGCGGACCAGCGCGAAATGGGCCAGCCCCGCGTGCGTGAACCGCGTCGCCGGGTCCACGGGCCGCGGTACCGGCGAGGTGCCCTCCGGATCGGCCACGGCCCGCCCGACCATCCCGGCCAGCCCCGGGTCGTGCGCGTACACCCCCTGCCGCAGCTGGGCCTGGTACGCGTCCCGGGTGCGGGCCGCCCGTACGGCCAGCTCGCCCGCGTACGGACCCGTCGTGTCGAGCACCGCCACCCGCCGCAGCCGCGGGGAGTCGTCCGAAGCAGCCGCGTCCAGGGCCAGCGCCGCCCCGGCGGAGTGCCCCAGGTACGCGTACGGCAGCCGCAGGACCGGGTCCAGGGCGCGCACCACCCGGCGCAGGTCGCGGCGGTGGGCGGCGAGCCCGCGGTCCGCGGTGACCTGCGCGGCCCGCGCCGCGTCCTCGCGCGGGGTCACCCCGATGACCAGCTGGCCGCGGGCCCGCAGGTGGTGGGCGAGGTTGGGCCCGTCCGGGGTGAAGAACCCGGCGGCGAAGTTCAGCCCGGCGCCCGGCAGCAGGTACGTGATCCCGCCCGGCAGCCGGGCCGTGTCCGCGACCACGTCGACGGTCAGGGGCGCCGGGCCGCCCTCGGAGACCGCGAAGGAGGCCCGTACCCAGTCCCCGCCGCGGGTCACGGCGGCCGGGCGGCAGCCCAGGGCCCGGGCGATCCGCGGGAGCAGCGCCGGGCCGTCCCCGCCCGCCTCCCCGCCCGTACGGGCTCCGCCGCCGTACGCGGCCGGCCGGTCCGCCGCCACCTGCGGTGCCGCCGGGTGCCGCGAGGTCTGCGGCTGTCCCGCCGCGTGCCGGTCCGCTGCCGGCCGTCCCGCATCCGGCCGTCCCGCTTCCGGCCCCTCCGCCGCCTGCCGCTCCGTCGCGCGCTGTGCCGTCAACTGGTGCCTCCCCGTGGGCCGGTGACGGCGGGGCCGCCGCCAGGGGGAACCACCATCGCGGGTCAGCGGGCCTGCGCCAAGTCCCGTTCCGGCGCGGTGGCCGCGGCCGGATCCCGCCGCCTGCGCCTGCGGACGGCCCGCGCGGCCGCGGCGGCGCCGAGCAGGACCAGCAGCACCCCGAGGGCGGCCCACGGGACGGCCAGGAAGCCCGTCCGGCCGGTCTCCCTCAGGTCGGGATAGGCGGCCGCGCTGGCCGTGACCTCGACCGACACGCGGTCCAGCTGGGGTGCCGCGGGCCAGGGCTCGGTGAGTTCGACGCGCTGGCCGGGCAGCAGCACCAGCCGCAGGTCCTTCGTACCGCGGTCCAGCACGCGCCGCCCGAAGAGGCCCTCGGCCCGTACCGAGACCTCGGGGGAGAGCACCACGTTCCCGCGGTTGACCAGGGTGTACGAGACGGTGGCGCGGGCCGGCCGGGTCCACGGCAGCAGCGGCGCGCCGCGGGTGACGCGGACCTCCTCGACGCCGAGCGCCGGGGTGACGGGGCCCGGGACGCGGAAGTAGAGCCGGGCGCCGACCGAGCGGCGGACGCCGACCTGGACCTTCCCGTCCTTCTTGACGCCCTCGACCGCGGTGTTGAGGGCGACGATCCCGCCGACGTGGTCCCCGGGGGCCGCGTCCTCGGGGACCTTGACGGTGAAGGGGATGTCCTTGCGGCCCTTGGCGGGCACGGTGACCGTGCCGCCGGCCACCTCCGCGGGCAGCCCGACCCAGGTGCCGAGGGCGCGGGGCCGGGTCTCCACCGGCAGCAGCGCGAAGGCGCCGCCGACCGGGGTGTTGACGGCGTCGGTGGCGAAGACCCTGAAGGTGAGGGCGCGGGCGGAGGTGTTGGAGAGCGTCACGCTGTCGGTGACGGTCGAGCCGGCCGCCCCGGTGTGGAAGAAGTACGCGCGGTCGGTCGCCGCCCGGCCCGCGGCGGGGGTCGGGAAGACCCCCCAGGTGCCGTTGTCGGCGGCGGCCGCGCCGGTGGGGGCGGCGAGTGTTCCGGCGGACAGGAGGGCCCCGAGCAGGAGGCCGTACAGGGAGGTGCGGGTGCGTCGCATGGCGCGTTCTCCAGACGGGGCTGCGGTGCGGACGGCCGGAGGCGGTGCGGGGCCGGGGCCCCGCACCGCCCGGGTGGGTCAGGCGGCCGGGAGGCCGCGGATCAGGCGACCGAGAAGGTCACGACCGACTGGTAGGTGTCGGCGAACATGAACGCGGGCAGCTGGATCATCGCCCCGCCGCCGACAGCGAACTCGCCGCCGGTCAGCTCGTCCCCGCCGGCCGCGGCCGAGGCCACCTTGAGCGGGGTGTCGGTGATGGCCCCGGGCGCACCGGCGGAGCAGGCGCTCGGGCTGTCCGGGTTGGTGACGGTGCAGACCGGCTGGATGCCGAGCTGGGCCGTCGCCATGGCGTGTCCGGTGGCGGTGTTCAGGAACGGCGTACGGGTGACCGTGAGGTCCCACCCGAGGGTGCCGCCGCGGAAGTCCTGGACGGTGGCCGCGTTGAACTGGCCGACCACGGACTGCTTCTTGCCGTTGATGGTCACGGACCCGAAGTCCAGCGCCGGCAGTCCGGCGGTCGGGCCGAGCGCCAGCGGACCCGCGAGGACCTCGATGTCGACCGGGTGCGGGACGCCCTCGGCCGGCTGGACCCAGTTGAAGGGCCGGCCCTCGGTGGCCCCGATGCGGACCCGGTCGGCCTTCTTGGTGAGGGTCAGCGAACAGCTCGCCGCCCCGTTCGCGTCGGCCGTGCCGGTGCCCGCGTCACCGGTGGGGGCGCCGGAGAGCAGGGCCTCACAGGTCACCGCGCCGGCCGGGAAGTTGGCGCCGGTGGCGGTGACGGCGGTGTTCGGGCCGCCGCTGTTGGGCGTGAGCCGCGTCGTCACCGGGTCCTTGGGCAGGGCCTCGACCGCGATGGTGGCGATCGGGGCGCTGGGCCGCGGCTGCGGCAGACAGGTGGTGGTGAAGACGGAGCCGCTCAGGTCGGCGTCGGTGACCGCGCTGTCGAGGAGGATCGGCAGCGTGACCCCCTCGCTGCCGTCGGGGACGGTGACGAACCCGCTGAAGGACGAGGGGTCGAGCGGCTGGCCCGGTACGACGGTGACCTGCTCGGGCGGGCTGGTGACCACCTGGGTGGTGCCGCCGACCTTCAGGGTGACCTTCGTGACGTTCGTGGTGGTCACGGCGAAGCTGGGGATCAGCGGGCTGGGACCGGGGTCGATGGTGATCGGGACCACGTCGCCGGCCTTGGCGGTGTCGGGCACGGTGACGGTGTAGTTCTGGTTGCCCTGGCCGTCAGGCTGGGGGGCCGGCGCGTCGCACACCGAGAACACGGGGGTGGTCTTCGTCGCGGCCTGCGCCGTGCCCGCCAGGCCCACCACGCCACCCGTCAGCGCCAGGGAGACGGCTCCCGCCCCGGCAAGGATTCTTCGTCGGTAACTCGTACTCACTGGGTCGCGACTCCTTCGTCATGCGAACCCTCCCCCCACCCGCTGTGTGGGGGAGGCCGAGCCGGTGCGGTGGCCGACATTGACGCGTCGCGCCCATGAGAAGTCAATGACTTCCAGGGCCGGGAAGCGGACAGAAATTGATGTCCCATCAGGCCGGGGCCCGCGCCGGGACCCGGGCCGGGGCTCGGGCCCGGCTCGGGCCGGGGCTCAGGCCGGGCCGGGCCCGAAGGTCCAGCCGCGCATGGCGAAGACCCCCTCGTCCCCGGCCCCGGCGGCGGCGTACGTGGCCAGGGCGGGTCCGTTGTCGGTGTCGACCCCCACCCACATGCCGTAGCAGCCGCGCCCGCGGGCCTCCTGCGCGAGGGCTTCGGACAGGGCCCGGCCGATCCCCCGGCGCCGGTGGTTCTCGGCCACCGAGAGCTCGTACAGGCACATCTCGGTGCCCTTGTCGGGATGGCTCATTTCCACCCCCGAGACCATGCCGGCGGGGGCGCCGTCCACGTAGGCGATGAGCATCAGGTGGCCGGGGGAGGCGAGGAAGCGGGCGGCCCACCCGGGGCGCACCGGCCCGTCGAAAAGCTCCTCGGCGGCTACGAGTTCGGCGACGGTCGTCGCGCGTCGGATCTCCATGGCGGCACGCTAGACCGTCCAGCCGTGCGGGGCAGCCGCCCCCGCGGTTCTGAGGCGGTGCCGGTGCCCGCCGGCGGGTCGGCCAGGGCCAGGGCGGCGGTGAACCCGGGCGGGGCGGGCACGTCGCGGACGCTCCAGCCGGGGGTGGGCGCGGGCGCGGCGGCCGAGCCCACGTACGGCTCCGCGAGCCCGAAGCCCAGCCCGGTGCCCGTGCCCTTCAGATAGGCCTCCTTGCGGGACCAGATCCGGGCCAGGGCGGGGATGCGGGCGGGTTCGGGGAGGGCGAGCAGCTCGGCCGTCTCGCGGGGGTGCAGGGTGTGCAGCAGGTCGGTGACCACCGCGGGCCCCGGTACCGCCTCCACGTCCACACCCACGCACCGGGCGGAGAACGCCATCAGGGCCACGTCCTCGCTGTGCGAGAGCGAGAAGTGCAGCTGCCCGCCCGGGTCTGCGGAACCGGCGGGTCCGTGCGGGGCGAGGGCGGGGCGCCCGTGGGGCCCGCCGCAGCAGGGGCACTCCTCCCGTACGAACTCCACCCGCTCCGGCGGCACGCGCAGGTATCCGCCGAGCAGCACCCGCAGGCCCACGTGCGCGGCGAGGTACCGGTGCCGGTCGGCGGGCCGTACGAACCGGGACGCGCGGGCCCGCTCCGCCTCGTCGAGCAGCCCGTCCGCGTCCCCGACGGCGTACCCGCCCACGGTCCGGCGGTCGGTGGCCAGCCGCCACACCGCCACGGCGCCGCCCGTGGGCCGCTGCCCGGTGTCCGGCGTGCTCGCGTCCAGCTCGTGGGTCCCCATCCGACGAGGATAAGAGGCGGCCCGAAGTGCAGTTCAGGCACCCTGATCCGGCCTCAGGCCATAGATTGGCGCGATGAAGATTGCAGTCGACGACCTGTCGGGCCCCGAGATCGCCGCGTTCCTGGCCGAGCACGTCAGTGAGATGCGGTCCATCACCCCGCCGGAGAGCAAGCACGCCCTGGACCTGGACGGCCTGCGCCGGTACGACGTCACCTTCTGGACGGTGACGGACGACGACGGCACGATCGTCGGCTGCGGCGCCCTGAAGTGGCTGGACGCGGAACACGCCGAGATCAAGTCGATGCGCACGGCCGCCGCCCGCAAGCGCTCGGGCGTGGCGTCCCTCCTCCTCGACCACCTGATCGGCGAGGCCCGCCGCATGGGCTACACCCGACTGAGCCTGGAGACCGGCTCCGCCGACTTCTTCGCCCCGGCCCGTGCCCTGTACACCAAATTCGGCTTCGAACCCTGCCCCCCCTTCGCCACGTACAAGCCGGACCCCCTGAGCACCTTCCTCACCCGCACCCTCTGAACCCGCGGGCGGCAGCCCCTTGGACGCGAACCGGGCACGCACGCGCCGCGCCTGAAGCCGACCAGGGGGCCAAGCACTTGGCCAACCTGCGCCGCACAGGCGGCGAGACACGCAAAAGGCCAGCGTTTCCGCTGGCCAGAAAGTGATGGTGCCCCCGGCAGGACTCGAACCTGCGGCCAAGTGCTTAGAAGAGACTCGACCATAATTGCTCTCCTGGTCTTCTGACCTGCCTGTTCGTTACCGACGGGGGCCCATCACCTGATCACGTCCCGTGTATCCACCGGAGCGACTGATTCCGGAGGGGGATGAACTATTACGCGCCCGTCGGGGGCTGGGGCGCTGGCGAGGACTGACGGGATCCCTTCTCGAGGACGTTGAGCCCGGTCTGAACCTCTGCTCGGTCATCTCGACCGACGGCTGTGCGGTACGCGAATGAGATGACGGTGAGATCTCCGTCGGCAATCTCCCAAGGTGACGTGCAGTGGAGAGTCCCTCCGGTGGCGGCTGGCTCTTCTCCAGAACGGTCGAGATGGATGGAGTGCACGACCACCAGGGCGTTGTCCGGGTAGTACTTGCGCTGCTTTTCAACCTCGGCTCGTGTCAGGATCACGTCGGTGCCTGCGGACGTCGTCCCCTTCACCTCGACGTGCAGCCGCTCGTCTCCCCGCTTGAGCAAGAGGTCGAAGGACTCCCGCGCTCCGACGTCCTGGACCTTCCATCCCTGTGTCGCGAAGAAATCGGTCGCGACGTTCACGCTGCGGCGCTCGATGGCTTGTCGTTCCGCACTCGTGAGCCTGAAACCCTGCCCGGATCGACCGGGCCGAGAGGTACCCCGCCCGCGGCGACCAGCCGTAGCGGCAGCGCTCCGCTCCGCCTCCAAAACTTCAGGCGCAGGATCGCCAGGAATGTGCGGTGCAAGGCGCTCGGCTGCATAGACCGTGTGGAGCAGGCCCAGCATGAAGCGTAGGTCCGCCAGCAGGGCATCCTGCGCTGGCAGTGACTCGCGCGCGTACTCGATTGCCACGACGTTGCCCGGCTCGTATCCGCGACCCAACGGTGTGCGGGCGTCCAAACGGATCTCGTTGCACAGGTCGGCGCGAGTGGCCACCCGCTCTGCGAGGAGCGGCCGAGCCCATCCGACTCGGGCCCGGAGATCCTCAGTCCTACGCGCCTTGAAGTCGCCGCCGGTCCACACCGTCGTGCCCTGGTTCAGGGAGAGGTAGACGCGTTCCCCAGAGCCGCTGAACAGGTACACGACGTACCAACCAGTGGTGGCACTTGGCGACATTGTGGGGTCATAGACGCGAACCCACGGCACTTCCGTCTTGAGGCCCGTGCCATCGCGTCCTTCAACGCCGAGCGAGTCCTTCGCCACCCCCAGAGCATCGGCCAGGGATGCGGACTGCCCCCGCAGGAGGGCAGGTATCTCCTGACGGATGCAGACCCCGCGCTCCTGCATCTCCTTCGTATTGCTGGCCATCCACGTGCCTTGCAGGTCGAGAACCTTGCTCAAGAGATTGTCCACAGGCAGGAGCGTAGACCCCGCACCTGACATCACGATGGGAGAAGGCTGGTTGCTCGATGCCTCGCGGCCGCTGCGGATGCAGTTGTAGTACGGGGTTTCCGGCTGTCTTTGACCGCTGGAGGGCCATGGTGGCTCGCCCTCCGGCGAGCCCTTCAGGGGTGCCTAGCCTCTGCGGGGCAGTCGTGCTTGCGGCCAGTCTGCCCCAAGCAGTGAGTCAAGCTTCTCTGCATAGGCAAAGAGCAGGCGCGAATCTTCCTCAAGGTCTTCAAAGCTAGAGACGATGTTCGCGCCATCTTGCCTCCGGTGGAAGCGTGACCGCACGATGCCTACGCCATCCCAATCCCACCATGAGGCATGGACCACGTCATCTCGGCGCTGTTTAATCTTGTGATCCTCTCCCCACTTGAGAACTTCTGCCAGTTCTAGCGATCGAGGATGACTGCGACGCGACTGAGACGCCAACATCTTATGCAAATCAGACCAGGTCTTATCGACCAAGGAGAATCCCCCTTGGTCACCTTTATAGAGCAGGATAATCCGCTTCATTGACGATTCAATTTGCCCTCCCGCTACGACGATGGCACCAATCAGCCTATACAGGCGCTGTCGAAATTCGATGTCAGCCGCATCGGGGCCCCCGTGCCGGGACACCCTAAATGTGGAGATGTCAACCCTGCTGCGCGAGCTCGGCAAGGAGACATCCATTCTGAAGTTTTGGGCGCCATCAATTTGGACGTTCATCCGGTAAAAAGAGGTGGTGGAGGGTCGCTCATCTGGCATGTCGGGGACTTCCTTCAGGTCAGGATTGCAGAGCAATTGGCTCTAATGGTGAATTTCGCGGAGATCATCCGCGAGTTGACCTAAGGTTTCCAACCCAGATAGAAGGTGGCTCCGGCTGCGGCAACGCCTGCCACAAAGCTGATGGATCCAGCTGCGAAAAGGTTATTCCGTGTGGATGACTCTGTGCGATGCTCTCGTGGGAGAAGCGGAATTACGTCAGCTCTGCCGTCGATCAACTTGTTCATCAATGCAACTATGGACAGAAGTGCTGCGTACGAAGGTACAACTACGGCTAGGTTGTTGTAGGCGCCGACTAGCCAGAACATTCCTGCGAAACCGCCTATGGTAGTGACTACCGTCGCGATCTGCACGAATCGCCGATTTCTTGCGCCGAATGAGGCGCGAGGTTGAAGCATGCTGCTCACTGAGTTGACTAGATCGAGGGCTTCTTGGCTCTGTTCCGTCGTGCGCACTGTTGGCGAATTTCCAAGTTCTATGACAATCGCTGGTCGACTTGTTACAAGCCGTACGGTGCGTAGTTCCCGCTTATTGGCATCTCGCAGGTCGTCTACCTCTTCGGCGGTGGCGTCGCCAGCCTGGATGGCCACTGTCTCGGCATGCCTCTGCAGGAGCCTAGTTAGGTCCTCGACGTCGCTCAGGAAAAGCCGCATCTTGGGCAGGTTCTTGCGGTACTCGTGTGGCTGCGGGTTGGTCGCTGGCGGCACGTCGCGTCTTAGGGCGCACATTCTGGAATGCTAGGACACCGTCGTCTACGACGTAGCGACTTTGCCAAATCCCCGTAGCCTATGAAATCCCCAACGTAACGCCCTCAGGGCTGCCACTTCACAACGCCCGGACATCCCGGACAGCACTGTTCGTATCTGCCGCAGCTCTTCTTGCTGGTCAGTGACCTAACCGGACAGGTAGGACAGCTGGGGCTCGTTGCTACGGCAGGAGGTGGGCGTTGACTGCGCGGGCGCTCCGGGCGAGCTCGGGGCACTCGCTAACCTCGGCGCCGGACTCACGGAGCATTTCTACCCCTACGCAATCGGCTACCAGGAGGCTGGGCTCGCGCCAGGCGATGACGACGCGGCGGATCGGGGAGCGGAGGATCAGTTGCGTGCACGTCAGGGGGCGGGAGCGGCGCTCCGAGCACGGCTCCAGGGTGCTGTAGATCGTGGCCCCTGTGAGGCGGGGGTCGTCTGCGGGGAGCTTGGCTAGGGCGGATTCCTCGGCGTGGACGTGGGCGTCGGTTTCGCGGGAGTAGCCGTTGGCGAGTTCCTCACCGTCCGCACTGACGATGATGGCGCCCACCGAGAAGGCGCCTTCCGCCGGCGGGCACTTCCGGGAGAGCTCGATCGCGCGCAGCATCCAGGCCCGGTCGTCCAGCTTCGTCATGCGGGGCTCACCTGCTTGGGGAGGTAGCGGAGGAGTACGACGTCGCCGATCGTCCGGGTCTCCGCGAGGGTCATGCGGCGGCTGGAGCCGCCGGGGTAGCCGGCCGGGTTCAGGAAGCGGGGGGCTGCCGCGTCGCCGACCAGGAGCGGGGCGATCGCGAGGTGGATCTCGTCTGCCAGGCCCTGGGAGAGGAAGGCCGTGTGGATCTGGCCGCCGCCTTCCACCATCAGACGCTCGATGCCGCGGGCGCCGAGGTCGTCCAGCATGGCCCCGAAGTCGATGGTGGGGCCGGTCGAGACCACGTCCGCCAGGCCTGCGAGGCGCTCGCGGAGCTTCTCCTCGCCGGCGTCCGTCGTGTACGCCACCTTGTCGCCGCCGTGGTGCCAGAACTTCAGGTCCGGGTCGAGGTCGCCGCTCGCAGAGATGGTGACCTTCAAGGGGTACGGGGGCTTGCCTGCGGCGGCCCGTGCCGCGCGCCGCTCCTCGCTGTTGACGAGCAGCCGGGGATTGTCCGCCCGCATCGTGCCGGCCCCGATCAGGATCGCGTCCGACTCGGCCCGTACCTGGTCCACCCGGTCGAAGTCCTCGCTGTTGCTCAGCAGGAGCCGCGTGGTGCTGGTGTCGTCGATGTAGCCATCCACGGATGTGGCCACGCTCAGCAGTACGTACGGGCGGGGCATTTCGGGTCTCTCCTTCGGTTGCCGGTCGGTGCTGTGAGGGAGTCGCTTCAGGCCTGGTGAAGGACGGCTTCGGTCAGCGCTTCCTTGAAGTCGGCCACGCCAGGGACCGTACGCCATTGATCGAGGATTCCGTCGAGTTGGGCCAGCTCACGCGCGATGCGGTCCGAGCCCGTGCTCCGGGCAACGCCGAGGGCCTGCATCCCGATGGCGGCTGCGTGCTCCGCCTCGCCGGACCGGGCCAGGGCCACCGACTCGCGCCCGAGATAGACGCCTCGGTCGCGGTGGAAGCCCGCGGGGAGCCGGGTGATGGCGTCCCGGAAGCCCTCGGCCGCGCCGCGGTGGTCACCGAGCATGGAGAGGCTGTGGGCGCGCTGGACGTCGATGTACGCCGCGTCCAGCCAGACGCCCCAGGGTGAGGAAGGGTCCGGGTCCATGGTGGCGTGGAGTTCGCGGGCGTGCTCGTACGCTCGCTGCGCCGCCACGCGGTCCTTGCGGAGGGCGTGGCCGTGGGCGCCGTACGTCGCGGCAACGGCGGCGAGCCTGCTTTGCGGCGCCGCCCGGTCCTCGGCGGCCTCGGCCACGTCGACCGCCTCGATGGGGTCGTTCATGTCGCCGGCCAGCTGGCTGCGCCGGGCGAGGATGTACGTGGTGAGTTCGTCGTCCCCCGCCATGTGGGACGCCTCCAGGGCCTCCCGCATCCAGTGCTGTGCGGCCCTGAAGTCGCCGAGGTCCTGGTAGAGCCAGCCGCAGAGTTCCGAGTACTGGGTCTGGAGCTGGAGGAGCTGGCGCCGGTCGGTTCCGCGACGGTCCGCGCGCAGCGCCTTGATGGCGGCTACCTGCTCCTGAACTGCGGGTATCACCCGGTGGGGCCCGAACAGGTTGTCGTTGTCGATCAGGACCCGTCGCGTCGCCTGAAGCAGTTCGATGGGGCTGGCGCCGGACGCCACCATGTCGGTGTGGCGGGCGGTCGACGCCACGGCGGTGGACTCGGCGACCGCGGCGAGTGCCGCGCCGGCACCGAGCGCGCTTATGAGGGCCCTTCGGGAGAGGGACACGAAGATGATCCTTCCATCGTCAGCACGTACGGGGACGGAAAGTCCCTCGTCTGACGGTGCACTTGCGTCCGATGTGGCCACCAGGGCCGCCGGGGCGTTAGCCACATGGGGCCCCGGATTAGCCACATCCGCCCGGGGCAGGGTTTCCAGGCTGACGCCCTGGAGTATCGAGCCGTGCAGCCGGACCAGGGAGCCGCCGGCCCCCAGCGCATCGTCGTACGCGCGGACTAAATCCACGGATGCAGCCTGCCCGCCGCGCTCCACCCGAGCCATGTAGCTGGTGTTGAACAGGATCGTCTTGCCGAGCTTCCCCAGCGATAAGCCCCGCTGCGTGCGCCACGCACGCATTTCGGCGCCCAGGTAGTGCTGAGGGCTTGCGTGCGGTGTCAGTTCGTTCGGACGCTGCCCCACTTCGTCCCCCTCGATGCGGCCTATGTGGCCGCGTCCCGGCGGCCACATGGCAGGTCTGTCGGACGGCCAACCCCCCTGGCTACAAAGGATGCAGAGGGCGGGCAACAGCCTAGCGACGCAGCTCCAGGCCCTCCCGTCCGATGCGGAAGAAGGGGCAGGACTGTGACGATCACTCAGCCGATTCGAGCGGCTCCGGGGAGAGCGACCGCGGGCCGGCCGGGCCGGGGACGGTGCGCCGGGGGCTACTTCTGCTCCAAGCCC